>PFIF01000099.1:4680-4908 GCA_002782605.1 Deltaproteobacteria bacterium CG_4_8_14_3_um_filter_43_13
ATTGGGCATAATCCTGACAATGGTTTTGGTAAACGCATTTCCTGCAAAGAGGACAAAGGATATATTTCTGCTGCTCTCTATTGTAGCTGTAATAATTCTCTATCTGCTTTTCCGATTTCTCCGGCCAGAAAGGCTGGTCGATCCTGACACCTTTTCTGGTGTAGCAGCCTACCTTACTGCACTAAAGACACCTTCGTCTCCCTTTCTTCCAAGCCACTGGGCAACTGA
>PFIF01000099.1:4920-6208 GCA_002782605.1 Deltaproteobacteria bacterium CG_4_8_14_3_um_filter_43_13
CCTTCTTCAAAACTGTCCGGGCAATCATGTCTTCTTTTTCCTCCTCCTTTTAAGTACAGGATTGGCATTGATTGTAATTGGAAACTATCTTTCCTCCTATCTATACTATGACGGATGGTCAAAAGCACAAGAGGCTAAAAAATCCACCGTATCAAAGACCAGGGTAATCGATAGACTCATTACCTTTTTTACCAGATACTTCTCTCCTCAAATCAGGGCTTTAATGATAAAGGATATAAAGACCTTCTTCAGAGACACTACACAGTGGTCACAGTTGTTCCTATTGGCTGCCTTGGTTGTGGTATATCTATACAACTTCAGTGTCCTCCCACTGGACAGGTCCCCTATTCCTACCTTTTATTTGCAAAACCTGATCTCTTTCTTAAACATGGGGCTGGCTGGATTTGTCCTTTCTGCCGTAGCAGCGAGGTTTGCATTTCCGGCTGTGAGCCTGGAGGGACCATCTTTTTGGATAATCGGCACTTCACCTATAACCATAAGGGGTTTTCTGTGGAGCAAGTTCTTCACCAACCTCCTGCCCTTGCTGGTACTGGCAGAGATCCTTATAATCCTGTCAAATTATCTTTTAAAGGTTAGCAGCTTTATGATGTTTCTGTCATCGCTTACCGTATTTTTTATGACCTTTGGTATAATCGGCCTGGCCATTGGAATTGGGGCCTCTTATCCAAGATTTAAGGTAGAAAATGTAGCCAAAATGGCAACCAGTTTTGGAGGAGCGGTCTACATGATATTCAGTATGATCTTTATCGGTCTGATAGTTATATTGGAGGCATGGCCAGTTTACACAATATTTATGTCCCAGATAACCCGTCACCCGCTTCATCTTTCGCAATGGATAACAATATGGCTATCATTCTTCTCAGTGGGGGTTATAAACACCCTTGCCGTTTTCCTGCCAATGAAGGTTGGGGTAATGAAGTTATCTGAGATGGAAAAGTAGTTGATATAAATATTGGGGGTGGGCAAAAAAACCTTATTTATTGACAGGGTGAAAGTTTTCCTGTAGATTATTTATATAGTAATCTGCTTTGACATCTGCTTCAGGGAAGTTTTCACCATTATTAACCTTGTTCTGGGGATTTGGGGTCTGTCCCGACATTTGGGTTATATTGCTACTGGTCTGACCCCGAACCCTTGGGGTAATGTGTTTCTATGGATGCAGTGGATTTGAGGGGGATAAAGGTCGGGATATTTGACCTGTCCATCGAAGCAAAGGAGACTCTCATCCTGCCTGCCTATAAGGGCTCAACCCTGCGTGGTGGCTTCG
>PFIF01000099.1:6284-6910 GCA_002782605.1 Deltaproteobacteria bacterium CG_4_8_14_3_um_filter_43_13
ATATTCGTATGTGTTTGAAACCCCTCCCAAGCCTGACACCAGGGTTATGCGGAAGTACGAATCCGTCCCCCATCCCTTTATCATCGAGCCACCATCAGAAAAGAAGAGAGGCTATAAGACGGGAGATGGGCTCACCTTCGGGCTCACGCTCGTGGGAAAGGCCATTGACTTTCTTCCCTATTTTATCTACACCTTCGAAGAACTGGGGGGGATCGGGATTGGGAAGGGCAGAGGGCGGTTTGAGCTAAAGGCGGTACATGCCAGGAATGGGAAAACCTCTCCTGTCTCAGGGTGCAAAAACCTCAAAAATCTGATCTATTCTTCGGCCACAAAAAAGCTTACCCCTCCTGATCCAGTGGTGATCGATATGGACATTCCTAGCTCTGATGGCCTTTCAGATAAAACACTTACCCTTAGATTTCTCACCCCCACAAGGATCTCGTACAATGGGCATATAACCTCTGAGCTTGAATTCCATATCCTTATCCGGAACCTGTTGCGCAGGATATCTCTCCTTTCATATTTCCACTGCGGGGTTGATACCTCTGCGTGGGATTTTAAGGGGATGATCGAAAGGGCAAAGGGGATAAAGACAAAAGAAACTCAGCTCAGGTGGTATGACTGGA
>PFIF01000280.1 GCA_002782605.1 Deltaproteobacteria bacterium CG_4_8_14_3_um_filter_43_13
ATCAAGGGGGAGGGAATATTTATAGTAATTCATAGTAAAGGTATTAAAGGGACATTCCACTAGATTTAGGTTGAAAGACCACGATTGCTATTTTAGGGGTTTTTTATATATCTATCCGAAAGTTTCAATCTGATAGTTCGAGGATCACGGGCACAATGGAAGAGTCCAAAAACTCTCCTTTTTAAGGATTTTATTGCAGTGATAGTGCCATAAATCTGCCGTCTGATAAAGTAATTATTGAAGAAATCCAGGCTTTTTCTACAGGTTCAACGCGCTGCTCAGGGGCGGCATAGTTTTTACGCCGTCCCTTGCAGCAGCAAGGTTATACGTCATCTTCTTTAATTGGAAGTTGTAATAGACGAACATCATGAAGATCAACGTCCCTTCCCGCAGCTTTTTTCGAAGAAATTAAATCTTCGCGTGAGACGACATAAAATGACTGTCCCTGATATTCCAGTGTAGTGCGACGATTCCACGCATCCTGAAAACGCAAACCGGGGGTCGATGTTTGTACGTCGATACGAACGCGATCTTTGAAAATTGTTATTTCATTTGAAAGGATTTCATCAACATTTGTTAGGGATGCGGTGCCTATTCCAGCGTCTAAAAGAGCATCGAGCAGGTGTTGGGTATTTTCGGGAGAAGCTTCAATAAGAATATCTAAATCAAATGTCGCTCTTGGGACTCCATAAAGAACAGCAGCAATGCCGCCGATCACAATATATCTAACTTCATGCTTCTGGAAGGATTCGAACACGTCCTTTAGTCGATTGAGCATCTTTTTTTCCTGCTAAATCAGGGTTTAATTCTAATGCCAGGTCCGTGTAATTGCAAAATATTTCCATTCTTTCTGACAGTGGAAGAGAGCGGAACCACCGAACTTTAGCTTCTATCGATTCATCAGTAATATCGTGAGAGATCTTTTTCATATTGGCAACTTACCAAATTCCTAATATTTTTTCAATGTATAACGAGTCTGTAGAAAAAGTCCTTTTGTGGAGATTTAGTTTTCCGATCAGCACGGATTTTTCAGGTTGTTAATTTGATTCAGGGAATACTCAAAGGTGCCTGGTAGGATTTGTTTCTCAAAAAAGATGGGGGTGAACTATTCCCTGGGAATAGGAATAATCTTTGTGCCAGGGCACTGCAATCTCCTTGTGTAGAGGTTAAACGGTTTGAAAATAATTTATTAATTAAACAACGTCCCCAAGTACCCCCTTCCCCAACTTGTCAAACATATCATCTGCGTCTTCGCAACGAATAAGGTTCCTATTTGCGTCTGTGTCTTTGAATACCTTTTCAGTTGTTTTGTTGGGGATAACAACATTAAATGGCAGCCCATTCCTTAACTTAACCTGTCGATAAAACAGGTTTATCGCCTCAGTGGTAGAGATGCCCATCTTATTGAAGAGTTTTTCTACGTCTTCTTTAAGGGTAGGTTCAATCCGTGCTCTTACTGTTGCTGTTTTTCCCATATCTTTCACCTTCATGCTAATAATACCCCATATGGGCTACGGAAGTCAATATTTTATTGGGAAAATATCCAAAAACGAAGGGGTTAGCCACAATTGGCTAACCCCTTCGTTTTACTGGCGGGGCCGACGAGACTTGAACTCGCGACCTCCGGCTTGACAGGCCGGCGTTCTAACCGACTGAACTACGACCCCTATATTTATACGACCCCGATTTTGCATTGGCAAAATCGGATATGGTAGGCGGAACAGGGCTCGAACCTGTGACCCTCGGCTTGTAAGGCCGATGCTCTCCCAACTGAGCTATCCGCCCAAATAAACAACTGGCTTTTCATTTTAATTTACAGATCGGTTTGTAACCTCCTGGATTCCTTCCTGTTCATAGAACTTCTCAGTAAGCCCTTCATCCTCTTTCTTTTTCATAAAATTATCAGGGTCATCCAGTATCAAAGCCCTTTTCAAGACCTCATCCATATGTTCTACCATAACAATATCTACTGTCTTTAGAATCTTGGCAGGGACTTCCTTAATATCCTTCTCATTCTCCTTAGGAATAATGATTGTCTTCATGCCACCCCTATGAGCAGCCAAAACCTTCTCTTTAAATCCACCAATGGGAAGGACCCTACCCCTAAGGGTTATCTCCCCTGTCATAGCTATATCCTTCCTCACAGGTTTCTTAATCAACGCAGAGGTTATAGAGGTTGCTATGGTAATGCCAGCCGAAGGCCCATCTTTTGGTATAGCCCCTTCAGGAACATGTATGTGTATATCAATGTTTTGATAAAAATTCCTTTCTAAACCAAAGAGTTCTGCCCTTGACCGAACATAACTTAGAGCAGCATGGGCAGATTCCTGCATGACATCACCTAGTTTTCCAGTAACAGTCAGTTTTCCCTTGCCCGGCATAACTGTTACCTCTATATCAAGTAATTCCCCCCCCAGTTCGGTCCAGGCAAGGCCAGTTGCAAGCCCCACTGTGTCATCCTCTTCCACTTTACCATATCTGTATTTGGGAATTCCTAAATACTTCTGAAGACTACTTGATTGAATACTGATTTTTGTATTCTTCCCTTTTTTGACGACCTCTTTTGCTACTTTCCTGCAAATAGAAGCTATCTCGCGTTCAAGATTCCTGACACCTGCTTCCCTGGTATATCTACGGATTACACCTAGAATAGCATGAAGTGAGAATACCACATTTTTCTCAGCCAGACCATGGGCTTCTATCTGTTTTAGAATCAAAAACTTTTTGGCTATATTCAATTTTTCTAATTCGGTGTATCCCGCAATACGAATAATCTCCATTCGATCCTGCAGAGGGAGAGGGATTGAAAACAAAGTATTTGCTGTGGTAATGAACATCACCTCAGAAAGATCATAGTCTACATCTATATAGTGGTCATTGAATGCCTGATTCTGTTCAGGATCCAATACCTCCATTAATGCGGCTGATGGGTCTCCTCTAAAATCAGTGCTCATCTTGTCCACTTCGTCTAGCAGAAATACAGGGTTATTTGAGCCTGCCTTCTTTATAGACTGGATGATCTTACCAGGCATTGAACCAATATAAGTCCTACGATGACCTCTTATCTCAGCCTCATCACGAACTCCACCAAGGGAACACCTGACAAACTTCCTTCCAGTTGCTCTTGCAACAGATTTAGCTAAAGAGGTCTTACCCACCCCTGGAGGACCCACGAGACAAAGGATTGGTCCCTTCATCTTCTTAACCAGGCTTTGAACAGCAAGATACTCTACTATTCGTTCCTTGACCTGTTTTAACCCGTAGTGATCCGCATCTAAAATTTTCTCAGCCTCTGTTATGTCGAGCTTGTCTTCAGTTCCATCATACCAGGGAAGGGAGATCAGCCAGTCTATGTAATTCCGTACTACTGTGGCTTCAGCAGACATAGGTGCCATCATTTTAAGCTTTTTAAACTCCTTTTCAACCTTTGCCGTTGCCTCCTTTGACATCTTTTTCTTTTTAATATTTTCTTCTAGTTCCTTAAGCTCAGTCTTAAACTCATCCTTTTCCCCCATCTCCTTTTGAATTGCACGCATCTGTTCGTTTAGGTAGTATTCTTTTTGGCTCTTCTCCATCTGCTTTCTAACTCTGGTCTTAATCTTCTTTTCTATCTGGAGGATTTCAATTTCAGACTCAATTAGTTGAAATAGCTTCTCTAATCTCTCTGCAGGATTGAAAGTTTCTAAAATATCCTGTTTATCCTCTAACTTAATATTTACGTGAACAACAATTGTATCGACTAAACGACTCGGGTCATCAATGGACAATACGGAAGATAGCATAAGCATATCCTGAGAGATTTTTTTATTCAGTTTGACGAAAATCTCAAAGGAGTTTTTAAGATTTCGCATCAAAGCCTCAATTACATTTGTTATTTTCTGGAAATCATTTATCTCCTCAACACTCACCTCCAAGAAATGTGTATTGGGGATAATTCTCCTTATCATTGCCCTTTTTTTACCCTCGATAAGAACCTTAACTGTTCCATCCGGTAGTTTTAAAAGCTGAAGGATGGTACTCAATGTCCCAACTCTATAAATATCATCCTCTGAAGGGTCGTTAATCTTAGCATCCTTTTGAGTGGTCAGGAATAAGCTTTTTTCGTTCTTTAGAGCATATTCCAATGCATCTATCGACTTTTCCCTACCAACAAATAGCGGCACCACCGAATAAGGAAATACTACAATATCCCTAAGGGGCAACAAAGGATATATACTTTCAACATTAGCTGTGTTACCAGTGCCTTTGGAAAGTTTAAACAACATTGTTCTGTATCCTCTTAATCAGATTTGTCCGCTACTACTCAGGTTGTTTAGGCTGTAGGCTGTTAGGCTGTTAGGCTACAGCCTACAGCCTATTTACCTTCAGTCTATCTACGCAGATTCTGCTTTCTTTTCGTATACAAGTATAGGATTTTCTTTTTTTTGAACTACTTCTTCGGTTATAACACACTCTCGGATGTCCGATTGAGATGGCAGTTCGTACATAATATCCAGCATGATATTCTCCATAATTGATCTCAATCCTCTAGCCCCTGACCTCCGCTTTTGTGCCTCTTTTGCTATTGATACCAGGGCATCATTGGTAAAATTAAGACCAACTTTCTCAAATTCAAACAGCTTCCTATACTGCTTCACCAGAGCATTTCTTGGTTCTTTTAATATCCTTACCAGGCACTCCTCGTTGAGATCACTCAAGGTGGCAATCACTGGCAGCCTCCCAATAAATTCCGGGATTAAACCATATTTCAATAGATCTTCCGGCTGAACTTCCACTAGAATATCCTGAATCTGCCATCCTTTATTACTACTGATCTCTGAACCAAAACCAATTGAACTTCCCCTTATGCGTCTTTGGATGATTTCCTCTAGTCCATGAAATGTCCCCCCACAGATAAAAAGGATGTTGGTTGTATCTACTTGAAGAAATTCCTGTTGAGGGTGTTTTCTGCCACCTTTAGGAGGAACACTGGCTACTGTACCTTCGATGATCTTTAGAAGGGCCTGCTGTACCCCTTCTCCTGATACATCCCTGGTAATGGAAGGACTGTCAGATTTCCGGGAGATTTTATCGATCTCATCGATGTAAACAATACCCTTTGATGCCTTTTCAACATCATAATCCGCAGCCTGCAATAAAGCAAGTATAATATTTTCAACATCCTCTCCAACATATCCAGCCTCGGTAAGGCTTGTAGCATCTGCAATAGCAAAAGGAACTTGGAGAATTTTAGCGAGAGTCTGAGCTAAGAGGGTTTTGCCGCAACCTGTAGGTCCGATAAGCATAATGTTACTCTTTTGAAGTTCAACGCCGTTCAGATCTATCTTGGAGTTTATTCTCTTGTAGTGGTTATGTACTGCAACGGAAAGAATCTTTTTTGCACTTTCCTGCCCTATAACGTATTCGTCCAGGAACTTCTTTATCTCAAAGGGTTTGGGAACCATGGAGTGCCCACTGTAACTCTCCTCTTTCTCAAACTCCTCAGCAATAATATCATTGCAAAGTTCAATACATTCATCACAGATGTAGACGGTAGGACCGGCTATCAGCTTTTTTACTTCCTTTCTTCCTTTACCACAAAATGAGCAGCTTAAATTCTCAACTATATCATCATCTTTCCTATTCACTTATTTCCCCCTATTGTTTATTTAACGCAAACATAAACAATGAAATAAACCCAGCTACGTAGACGCCTTCTTATTAATGACTTCATCAATAATTCCGTATTCCTTAGCTTCCTCGCTGCTCATAAAAAAGTCCCGCTCTGTCTCTCTTTGGATCTTTTCTAAAGGCTGTCCAGTGTGACGAACCAATATCTTATTTAAGTTTTCTCTTATCTTGAGGATCTCCTTAGCATGGATCTCTATATCTGTAGCCTGTCCCTGGAATGCACCCAGAGGCTGATGCAGCAATATTCGGGAATGGGGAAGGGCATATCTCTTTCCCTGTTCTCCCGCTGTCAAAAGCAACGCCCCCATACTTGCAGCCTGCCCCATACACAATGTTGAAACCCTGGGTTTTATATACTGCATGGTGTCATATATAGCAAGACCAGAAGTAACTATACCGCCCGGCGAATTAAGATAAAGGTGGATATCCTTGTCAGGGTCCTCAGACTCTAAAAATAACATCTGGGCAATAACCAGATTGGCCACAATGTCATCTATAGGAGTACCTATGAATATAATCCTTTCTTTTAGCAGACGGGAATAAATATCATAAGCCCGCTCTCCACGACCAGTCTGTTCAATCACTATTGGGATTAGTGTCATTTTCCCTTCTTTCTACTTCTTTTATGTTAGCCTTTTCGATTATAAAATCAAGGGTTTTCTCTGTTTTGAGTCCAGTCTTCAATCGCTCTCTCGCTTCGTCTTCTTTGTAATGATTTCTGACAGCTTCAACGTTATGACCGGAATTTTCTGCAATTTCAAGTATCTTATCTTCAATATATTTTTCGTCTACCTGTATGGATTCCCTTTTCGCAATCTCTTCAAGAAGGAAGCTGGCTTTCACCTCTTTTTCAGCCTGGTCTTTATATCTCTCTTTAATGCTATCAGTAGATATGCCAACCTGCTCCATACTTACCCCCTGAAGAGCAAGCCGCATCTGTGTTTCTTTTATTTTATCTTGAAGATGTTGATTGACTAATGAAGGTGGAACTTCAAAGGCATTTGCCTCAACCAATTTATATAAAAGCTGGTCTCTGAGGTTCGCTTCTATTCTGATTTTATCCAGCTTTTCTGAATTTTCCCTTATCTTTTGCTTAAGTTTTTCTAATGTCTCATATTCTCCCAAATCCTTGGCGAAGTCATCATTTAACTCAG
>PFIF01000114.1 GCA_002782605.1 Deltaproteobacteria bacterium CG_4_8_14_3_um_filter_43_13
ACAGGGGGGTGGAGAAATTAGCGGAAAACAAGACATACCATCAGTGTATCACCCTTGTTGACAGGCTTGATTATCTGGCTGGAATGTCAAATAATCTGGCTTATGTGTTGGCAGTGGAAAAGCTTTTGGACATTAAGGTTCCTGAAAGGGCACAGTATATCCGGGTGATCATGGCGGAGTTGCAGCGAATTGCCAGTCATCTCATCTGGTTGGGTACTCATGGACACGATATAGGGGCTATGACCCCCTTATTTTATGCGTTACGGGAGAGGGACGAAATCATGTTTCTCTTTGAGATGGTATGTGGTGCTCGTTTGACGCCCAGCTACCTCCGGATAGGTGGTTTGGCCTTTGATTTACCGGATGGGTTTGAAGCTAAGACAATGGAATTTATCAGGACATTTCCATCCAGGGTAGCTGAATATGAGACCCTTCTCACGAAAAACAGGATCTGGATACAGCGGACGAAAGGGGTGGGAATCTTATCTAGAGAGGATGCCATTAACCTTGGTGTTTCAGGCCCAGTAATTCGAGGTTCAAATGTTAATTGGGATATAAGGAAGTCCACTCCATATTCGGGTTATGAGAACTTTGATTTTATAATTCCCACAGGCAAAAACTGTGATTGCTATGACCGATATTTAGTCAGAATGGAGGAGATGCGCCAGAGTGCTGAGATAGTGAGGCAGGCACTTGAGACCCTGCCAAAAGGTGAGATAAACGCCCATGAACCAAAAGTGGTCTTGCCTCCTAAAGAGAGTGTTTACACTGACATGGCCTCCCTCATTCATCATTTCAAGATTGTGAGTGAGGGGTTCACCCCACCGGCTGGTGAAGTATACACCAGCATAGAGTCTCCCAAGGGTGAACTGGGGTTCTACATTGTCAGTGATGGAACGAACAAACCCTATCGATTAAGGATCAGGCCCCCGTCTTTTATCAATCTGGAAGCCCTCCCGACAATGGTTGAAGGAAGGCTCATTGCTGATGTAATAGCGGTTATTGGCAGTATAGATATAGTCCTTGGTGAGGTTGATAGATAAGTGAGTAGGTGAGAGTTGGGGGAGAACGGACTACAGAGTTTTGTTGACAAATACCATGTGTTTCGGTGCATCCAGTGCGGGAAGTGTTCCGGAGGGTGCCCGATGCTCAGAAAATCCCATTTCAACATCAGGAAATTCATCTATGACACCTTTGATAAAGATGCTGCAAAGGTTGTATTTGAGAGAGAAGGCATATGGGATTGTACAACGTGTTCAGCCTGTTTGAAAAAGTGTCCCAAAGGGGTGGATACTACAGGAATTGTTATGGGATTGCGCAGTCTTATGGTGGAGGATGGCAGGATACCTCCTCCTATAAGAGATGCCTTGAAAAGTATAGCCATCCACAAGAATCCCTGGAAGATTTCCGCCGAAGAGAGATCCAAATGGGCGGAGGGACTTGGTGTAAAAAATATTTCTGAAGGGGCAGATATCCTCTACTATGTGGGTTGTACACCTGCTTATGATGCCAGACTTCAAAAAGTAGCAAGGGCAATTGTTGAGATATTGAATAGGGCGGGAGTGGATTTTGGCATCTTGGGAAACGAAGAAGGGTGTTGTGGAAGCGAAATAAGAAGGATGGGGGATGTATGGACTTTTGAATATCTGGCAGAAGAAAACATTGAAATATTCAAAAAATACAATGTCAAAAAGATAGTAACAACATCTCCTCACTGCTACAATACGTTTAAGAACGAATACAAAGGTGCCAACTTTGAAGTCCAACATTATACAGAATTGGTTGCCTCTCTTATAGAAGAAGGTCGGCTTTCATTTACCCACCAAATAGATAAAACTGTAACCTATCATGACCCCTGTTTTCTAGGCAAGCAGAACGGCATCTTTGATCCTCCCCGTAAGGTACTTACAAGTATTCCTGGAATAAAACTCGTAGAGATGGATAGGGCAAGAGAGAGAAGCCTTTGTTGTGAAGGCGGTGGTGGAAGGATGTGGGTAGAATCCGAGGATTCAGAAGACAGGCTTGCAAAGATCAGGGTTGGAGAGGCTATGGATGTGGGTGCTCAAATATTGGCAACATCATGCCCTTTTTGTCTTCTGACTCTGGAAGATGTGGTGAAGACCGGTGATCTGGAAGAATCCATTAAAGTTATGGATATTGCAGAGCTGGTTAAAGAGGCATTGTAAGGGTAGTAAGCAGGAAGGAATGGAAACGGCAGAGATAAGGATTGGGGTATATATATGTCATTGCGGGATAAACATTGCCTCCACAGTTGATGTGGATCGCGTAAGGGATAGTATATCTCAACTGCCCAATGTTATTGTCAGCAGAGATTTTAAGTATATGTGTTCCGATCCTGGGCAGGAGCTGGTAAGAAGGGATATCAAAGAAAAAGGGCTTAACAGGATTGTTGTTGCCTCTTGCTCCCCCAGGATGCATGAGCCTACCTTCAGAATGACCATTCAGCAGGCTGGACTCAATCCCTATTGTCTGGAGATGGCAAATATAAGAGAACAGTGTTCATGGGTTCATGAAGACAGGGAATACGCCACTGCAAAGGCAGTTAAACTCGTATCTGCAGCGGTTGCAAAGGTATCACTCCTTGAGCCCCTGGAAGAGAAAGAGGTGGAGGTTAGACCAGAAGCCCTGGTAATAGGGGGAGGAATAGCAGGGATTCAGGCATCTTTGGATATAGCCGATGCAGGTTTCAAGGTATATCTGGTTGAAAGAGAGCCCTCCATAGGCGGTCACATGGCACAGCTGGACAAGACTTTTCCTACCCTGGATTGTTCAGCGTGTATCCTTACTCCAAGGATGGTTGAGGTGGAACGCCATCCCAATATAGAGCTATTATCGTATTCAGAAGTGATAGATGTGAGTGGTTATATTGGTAACTTTCATGTGAAGGTCAGGAAAAAACCAAGATATATCGCAATGGACAAATGTACTGGCTGTGGGATGTGTGCTGAGGCATGCAGGATGAAGGGAAAGATCATTTCTGAATTCGATGTTGGTATGGGAAAAAGATCGGTACCATATATACCTTTTCCATATGCTGTTCCTTCGAAGTACACCATAGACCCTGAAAATTGTTTGTTTATCACAAAAGGAAAGTGCGGTAAATCCCCGGCATGTAAGGATGCCTGTTCCTCAGATGCTATAGATTTTGAGCAAAAGGAAGAGATTGTAGAACTGGATGTGGGAACGATAGTGGTGGCAACAGGTTTTGATCTCTTCGATGCTCGAGAAAAACCCGAGTATGGGTATGGTTTATACGATAACGTTCTGTCGGGGTTGGAGTTTGAGAGGCTTGTGTCATCCAGTGGACCTACACAGGGTAAGATTGTTATCGATGATAAAGAACCAAGAGACGTTGTGTTTGTTCAGTGTGTAGGCTCCAGGGATAAGAGTGTTGGGAATGAGTATTGTTCAAGGGTTTGCTGTATGTATACTGCCAAGCAGGCTCACCTTATACATGAGAAGTTGCCTGATGCAAAATTAACAGTATTCTATATTGATATAAGGGCATTTGGTAAAGGTTACGAAGAGTTCTATGACAGGGTGAGAGAAGAGGGTGTCAGGTATATCAGGGGAAATGTCTCCGAGATAATAAAGAAAGGAGACCGATTACTGGTAATGGCAGAGGACACCCTCCTTGGAGAGCCGGTTGATATAGAAGCCGATCTGGTAGTACTGGCAACAGGTATTGTCCCTAGAAAAGACGTAAAGGAAGTGGGGAATCTGCTGAAGATATCCCGATCCCCGGATGGTTTTTTCCTTGAAAGTCATCCAAAGATGCGCCCGGTAGACACCGCCACCGATGGCATCTATCTTGCGGGATGCGCTCAAGGTCCTAAAGATATTCCGGATACGGTTGCCCAGGCAAAGGGTGCTGCATCTTCCGCAATGACAAAGATGGCTAGAGGCAAGGTGAAGGTAGAGGTAACCACTGCTAGTGTAGATACGTTTGTTTGCCGCGGCTGTGGCAGATGTGTGGAGGTGTGTGAATACGGTGCCCCCAACTTAGAAGAGGTGGAACCGGGCATTTTTGTTTCCCAGATAAACGATTCTATATGTAAGGGTTGTGGTGCCTGTTCTGTGGTCTGCCCCTCAGGGGCTATATCCATGAAGCATTTTAAGAACGAGCAGATATTGTCACAGATAGCGGCGGTAATATAAAAGGCTTTTGAAAAAGTCGCTTTTCCTTGCACAGTCTTTCAGTAGCCTATTAAGGAGAACTTTGGAAAGGTATCCCTTTTCGCTTCATCATACATTTTTTGACCCATCTATGATCGTGAGTCGTAAGTCGGGAGTCGTAAATAGAATAAAATCCATTCACGATTTACGATTTCCGACTTCCGGTTTTTGACGATGTTCGCTCTCAGGGATACTTTTCCAAAAGAAACATATTTTTCAAATGTCTCTATTAAGGACTATCAAGTGAGTGAAGAATTCGAACCAAATATAGTTGGTTTTGCATGCAACTGGTGTTCTTATGCTGGAGCTGACCTTGCCGGTACATCCAGGATGAAGTATCCCCCAAACATAAGGATAATCAGGGTGATGTGCTCGGGGAGGGTGAGTCCGTCCTTTGTTTTAAAGGCTTTTCAGATGGGGGCAGATGGTGTTTTGATAACAGGCTGCCATCCAGGAGACTGCCACTACATAGCAGGTAACCTGAAGTGTGAGAAGACCATGGAAACCACCAGGAAGCTGATAGACGTTTTGGGTATAGGTGAAGAACGGCTTCGTCTGGAATGGGTATCGGCCTCTGAAGGAAGCAAATTTGCCGATGTGGTAACTGATTTTACTAATCATATTAGAGGACTGGGACCTATTTTAGGGAAATCACAGGGATGAATTCCGAGGCTATTGTAAAGGAAACAAGGGCGTATCATTGTCTGGAATGTGGTGTGTGTACATCCAGTTGTCCCGTTGCCAGGGTTAGACCATCATTTTCGCCCAGACTGTTGGTAGAAAAGGCCCTCTTTGGATTCGGAGATGAGATTGTCAGAGACAGAGACCTCTGGTCATGCTTAGTTTGTGGGAGATGTACGAGTCGTTGCCCTTCTAATGTAGACTATCTTAATTTCATAAAAGAAATGAGGATAGAGGCATCAAAACTGGGGGAGAAAGGTCTTTTTTCCCATGATGGAATATTGAATACCATAATGGAGCTTCAATCCTTGAGCCTTCGACAGAAAAGAACCTCCTGGATTACCGATGATCTTGAAGTTGCCGATGAGGGTGAATGGTTCTATTTTGTTGGATGTCTGCCCTACTTTGATCTTGTCTTTGGCGAAGGAGGGTACTGTGATGTTGGTCTTAAACCTACGGAAAGGGCAAGGAATACCGTAAGGATACTCAATAAGATGGGGATAAAACCCGTTGTAAGCAATGATGAAAGGTGTTGTGGGCATGACCTTTTATGGAATGGGGATTTAGAAGGGTTTCGAAGGTTAGCTGAGCTCAACCTGAAGACTATAGAGAAGAGTGGAGCCAAGAAGGTCATCTGTCTTTGTCCTGAAGGGTATGTAACTCTAAAGAGGGATTATCCGTCGTATCTTGGTGAACAGGATATAGAGGTGGTCCAATTGTACCAGCTCCTTGCAGATAAGTTAAAGGAAGGGAAGTTGAACTTTGTTGAGAATGGTTCGGATAATCCTGTCAAAGTTACCTTTCATGACCCGTGTTCATTGGGAAGGATTGCCGAAATATATGAAGAACCAAGGGAGATACTCTCAGGCATTCCAGGTATAGAGCTCGTAGAGATGGAGAGAAACAGGGCTGATGCCCTATGCTGTGGTACAAGTGGGTGGGTCAACTGTTCCAGCTGCTCTAAGCAGATTCAGACAGAAAGGCTTAAAGAAGCAGAGGCTACAGGAGCGGATATTCTTCTTGTTGCCTGTCCCAAGTGTGGAATCCATCTGAGTTGTGCAAAGTATAACAGCGACATAAAGATTGAGATTAAAGACATCACTGATTTGATAGTGGAAAAAATGGCATGACAGGAGATACTGATATGACCAAAAACGTCCTCGTAATCGGGGCGGGGATTGCAGGTATTCAAGCTTCTTTGGATCTGGCGGATGCCGAGGTCAAGGTCTACTTGGTGGAGAGGGAGCCAAGTATAGGAGGAAAGATGGCCCAGCTTGACAAGACCTTTCCCACAAATGACTGCGCCATCTGAATACTTTCGCCAAAGCTGCTGGATGCAGGTCGACACACTAACATAGAACTCCTAGCTTATAGCGAAGTAGAACAGGTCACAGGTCAGGTGGGGGACTTCCGTGTTAAGATAAGGAAGAAGTCCCGACTTATCGATGAAAGTAAGTGTATTGCTTGCGGTCAATGTGCTGAGAAGTGCCCGAAGAAAGTACCTGATGAGTTCAATATGAAGCTTGGCAAAAGAAAGGCCATATACAAGCACTTCGCTCAGGGTATCCCTTCCGTCTATACCATAGATAAAGAAAACTGTATAAGGATTAAAAAAGGGGCAGGGAAAAAGAAAAAACCCTGTGGTTTATGTGAGGATGTTTGTCCTGCAGGTGCAGTCGATTTTGATCAGAGTGATGAATGTATTGAAATCCAGGTAGGGGCAATTATTTTGGCCACAGGGTACGACCTGTTTAATCCTTCTGGATTAAGCCAATACGGTTATGGGAAGATCGACAATGTGGTTCTCAGCCTGGAATATGAGAGGCTTATGAGTGCCAGTGGTCCTACACATGGCCATATTAACAGGCCATCCGATGGGAAATTGGCGAAGAAGATAGGGTTTATCCAGTGTGTTGGCAGCAGAGATCTGAGAAACAAGAGTTACTGCTCAAATTTTTGCTGTATGCACTCGATCAAGGAGGCCATCCTCACAAAGGAGCACGACACAGAG
>PFIF01000001.1 GCA_002782605.1 Deltaproteobacteria bacterium CG_4_8_14_3_um_filter_43_13
CTGTGAGGGGCATTAACAACCAACAAAGGAGGTTGAAAAGATGTCTACTCGACAAAAAATTCAGATCCTCGGTACAGGATGCCCCAAGTGCATAAAACTTACCGAACACGCTGAGAAAGCGGCTAAAGAGGCGGGGGTCGCCTACGAAATCGAGAAAGTTACGGACATTAGGAAGATCATGGACATGGGGGTTATGATAACACCGGCGCTCGCCATCGAAGGGGAAGTGAAGAGCGTGGGCAAGGTGCTCTCCATAGAGGAGATAAAGAAACTGCTGTAAGAAGGCTGATGATTTATAGGAGGGAAAATGTCGAAAAAAGAAGCAAGTCTAACTACAGAAAATGATACGTGCTGCGGGGCGGAAAGCAAGGCAGTAATCCTTGGTTGTTCGGGCGGCTCCAACGTGGGACAGATCGCCAACAATCTTATGATCGAGCTAGATAAGAGCGGGGTGGGAAACGCCTACTGCCTGGCAGGGGTGGGCGCCGGTCTCTCCGGTTTTGTCGAAACGGCAAAAGCTGCGAGGACAATTGTTATCGACGGCTGCCCGGTTGCCTGCGGGAAAAAGGTCTTCAAGAATTACGGCATTACGCCCACGCAGTATTTTGTCGTCACTGAGATGGGTATTGAGAAGAACCATGTCTTTGAGGATCTGAGGGAGGAAATGGCACAGGCACTGAGCTATATCATGGAAAAGATATAACTTAAGACGAGGTAAATGTGATCAATAACGCCGTTATCTTTATCATTGTTTCAGTTGTGCTGACTGTGGTCTCTTTTGTTTTGGACCGCCGAAAGACAATCATGGGCATGAAAAAAGGCTTGAACATGTTTCGGAATATTGCCGTTCCTTTTTTAAATATCCTGATTTTAGTAAGCTTGGTATTGTACATTGTGCCTCCCTCATTGATCGTGAAATACCTGGGTGCCGGATCCGGTTTCTGGGGGTTGGCTATCGCCGCCCTTGTCGGTTCAATAACGTTGATCCCCGGATTTATTTCCTATCCGATTGCCTCCGTCTTAATCAAACAAGGTGCGTCATACACCACAGTGGCTACTTTTATGACGACCTTGATGATGGTCGGTGTTGTTACCTTACCGTTGGAAATCAAGTATTTTGGTAGGAACGTAGCAATATTAAGGAATGTTTTGAATTTCATCACCGCTATCGTTATAGGTGTATTCGTAGGGTTGTTCTTATGAAAAAAATCCTGGCAAAACATAAACAGTATATCTGGTTGGCGGTCTATCTCGTGGCGACTGTTGCTTCTTTCCTGGTGGGTTTTAAGCCCGGCAAGGAAGTGTTCAGTAATTTTACGGAGTTTTTTATCGAGATGATTACGTTCATCCCCTTTTTATTCATTATTGTCGGCCTTTTTGATGTTTGGTTTCCCAAAGAGAAGGTTGAAAGGCACATCGGGCAAGAATCGGGATTAAAAGGCATGTTTCTGGTTATCATTTTAGCGATGCTTCAGGCAGGTCCACTGTATGGTGCGTTTCCCGTCGCCTATATTCTCTACAAGAAAGGCGCAAGCATCAAAAATATTTTTATTTATCTGGGCGCCTTTTCTTCCTTGAAAATACCCATGCTGGGCATAGAAATCGGCTATCTGGGCATTCAATTTACCATGGCAAGAACACTGGTGTCACTGCCGTTATTTATCGCCGTCGGGTATTTTATGGAATGGTATTTAAAGGACAGAAATTTTAAAGTTAATCAATTATAACGCACCCGTAAAAAATTTACATGACGGCCAATCTTATCACCCTGGCGCTTAATCCGGCGGATGGGGGTGGCGGTCCTGTGGACAGAATGTCCAGAGTGCGTTCGGAGGCGAGAATGAGCTACACGGATAAAAAGGCGGTATTGAGTTTTGAGACAGAAGATATCTATCATGTGAAGCGGATCCTTCTGGACTCTGACGTTAAAGGTGCGATGGAATTTCTCAAAAAACTGGAAAAACGGCTTGACGAAGCCATGAATCCCAAGTGACGTCCGATCTTTGAGCTCGGTCTGGGAGCTCGGCCGAACATACAAGGATTCTAAAGAAGGAAGTATGCCATACCGTGATGATATAGCCTGTACTAAGGCCATGGGAGAAAGGATAACTTCTAAGTATCTTTAAATTCTATTCGGGCAACAGCCCTTAAAGGAGTAAACTTATGTCTGTATCTGTAACCAAACGTCTTTCTTTTCTCGACCGATTTTTGACATTATGGATATTTCTTGGTATGGCAATAGGGGTTTTCGGGGGCTATTTGTATCCCGGAGTGCGGGATTTCATCAACATCTTTCAGGTCGGCACTACAAATATTCCCATAGCTATAGGGCTGATACTGATGATGTATCCGCCTCTGGCCAAAGTGCGTTATGAAAAATTGGGATTCGTCTTCAGGGACTTCAAGATACTCGGTTTGTCGCTGGTACAAAACTGGATCATCGGTCCGATTCTGATGTTTCTGCTGGCCATCACTTTCCTTTCCGGACACCACGAATACATGGTCGGATTGATCATGATCGGTCTGGCGCGCTGTATTGCCATGGTGTTGGTCTGGAACGAGCTGGCCAGGGGAGACGCCGAATACTGCGCGGGCCTTGTGGCCTTCAACTCCATATTCCAGGTGCTCTTTTTCTCGGTTTACGCATGGTTCTTCATTACAATCCTGCCGGGATGGTTCGGAATCGAAGGCGCAACCGTGGCCGTTACGATCGGGCAGATCGCTGAAAGCGTCTTCATCTACTTAGGTATTCCGTTTATCGCCGGCTTGATCACCCGCTTTATCGGGCTAAAGACCAAGGGAGAAAAATGGTATAATGAACGCTTTATTCCCAAAATCAGCCCGATTACCCTGATTGCCCTGCTGTTCACAATCATTGTGATGTTTTCCTTAAAAGGCGAGTATATCGTCAAACTGCCTATGGATGTGTTACGGATCGCCATTCCGCTGTGCATCTATTTTCTGATCATGTTTCTGATCAGTTTTTTCATGTCCATGAAATTGAAGGCCACCTATGAGCAGACTGCCACCCTGTCTTTTACAGCCGCCTCCAATAATTTTGAGCTGGCCATTGCCGTGGCCGTGGCTGTCTTCGGCATCAATTCCGGCGAGGCTTTTGCCGCAGTTATCGGTCCTCTGGTAGAAGTGCCGGTACTCATCGGTCTGGTCAATGTTGCTTTGTGGTTTAAGAAGAAATATTTTCCTTATGCCGTGGAAACGCCTACAGGGGTTTGTCATGTGACCTGCAAGCCATGATTGAGAAACGCTATGTTACTTAAATTTTGTGTGAATTAGAACCTCAATGGAAAATCACGTCTTGACTCAGCCCAGTAAGAATGAGAAAATAAAAAAGGAGTTTACGTAAATGTCGCTTATAAAAGCAGAAAACATCAAAAAGGACTATCAAGTAGGAGAACTAATCATCACCGCACTGGACAGGGTGAGTTTTGAGATTGCGCCTGCATCCTTTGTCTCCTTTGTGGGCCCATCCGGGAGTGGAAAGACCACGCTCCTTAACCTTATCGGGTGTCTTGATAAACCAACAAAAGGAACGCTCAAGGTCGCTGGCGCTGATGTAGCATCCCTGGACCGCAAAGAGAGCGCTGCCTTCAGGGGGACTAATATCGGCTTCATATTTCAGGACTTCAACCTCATCCCCGTATTGACGGTGTATGAAAACATAGAATACCCGTTGCTCATGGTGCAGAATACACCTGCCGTGGAGAGGGAAAAGAGGGTTATGGCCCTGTTAGAGGCTGTCGGGATGATTGAGCAAAAAGACAAATACCCCGACCAGATTTCAGGAGGTCAGAAGCAGAGGGTTGCGATCGCAAGGGCATTGGTTACCAATCCCAAGCTTGTGCTTGCGGATGAGCCCACCGCCAATTTAGACCATAAGACAGCCTATATGGTCATTGAGCTTATGAAAAAGATGAGGGATGAATTCAGGACAACCTTTATATTCTCAACCCATGACCAGAAGATTGTAGGCGAGGCGGAGATCATATTTACACTGGAGGATGGGAATCTGTTGGACAGACATCTTGAAGGAGGTAAGCAGAATGGGTAATCTCTTCAAGATTGCGATAAGAAATCTTTTGAGATACAAGAGGAGAACCTTGCTCACCGCCTCGCTGATAACGGTAGGAGTAGTCTTTGTACTTGTGTTCATCTCTGTTTCAGGCTCATTCAAGAATATGATGATAGGCCAGATAACAGATTCCATGATAGGGCATATGCAGGTGCACAGGAAAGGCTATGTCGCATCCATAGAAAACCTTCCCCTTAACCTCAATCTCAAGGCAGGAGCCATTGCACGGCTCGAAAACATATTGGATAAACAGCCGGAGATAGTGGCATATTCTCCGAGGATAAAGTTCGGCGGTATGTTCAGCAATTTCGTGGAGACCACTAATATAAGGCTGAACGGCATCTATCCTGATAAGGAATTAAAGAGTGTCCCGCTCCTTACCTCAAGGGTAATAGAGGGCAAAAAGATCCTCGATAAGGGGGGAATCTGGATACCCGCACTTCTGGCTAAAGGCATGAAAGTAAAGGTCGGCGATACGATAGTGGTTGTTGCCACCAATAAAGACGGCTCTGTCAATGGAAAACAGTTCATTGTGGCGGGCGTGCTTGAAAGCGCAACGGGACCCGGAGGCAGGGACGGCTATATCCACATAGACGATGCCGGAGAAGTCCTCAGGATGGAAGGGATGGAAATAAGCGAGGTTGCCATCCGGTTGAAGGACTTCGGAAAGCTCAATGCCTTCAGCAAAAAACTGGACGGCTTGCTTTCAAAGGAGCTTAACCAGCAGGACAAGCCCATCTTTGAGCTTCACACATGGGAAAAGCTGTCTCCCTTTTACAACATTGCCCGCATGATAGATGTAATGACTTTCTTCGTTAAGCTCATGCTCATCGCCATTGTTTTAATCAGTATAATGAATGTGATGATAATGGCTGTGTATGAAAGGATAAGGGAGATAGGCACAATAGCAGCCATAGGCACGCTGCCCGGAAAGATACTCAACATGTTTGTGATTGAGGGCTTCTGTCTTGGTATTGTAGGCGCAGTCATCGGTAACATTGTCGGGATTGTCGTAATCCTTATGCTCAACATGCTGAAAATAAGCTTCAACTTCGGCCAGCAGACGGGCTTGATCCTTTATGCAAATGTAAATCCGTATGACCTTGTCGTCATATCGGTAACCGTAATAATCGTCTCTATAATTGCCAGTCTCCAGCCCGCGTTCAAAGCCTCGCGGATGGAGCCAATCAAGGCGCTGAGGCATGTATAAATAAAGAGTTAAAAGTGAGGACTTAAGAGTAAAGAGTAAAATAAATAATGCGTTACACAAAAACAGGAGGATTCGATGCTTAAAATAATCGGCTTAGCCATTGTATTAATAACCGCCCTGCCCGCGCACGCAATAGACGGGACAGCGCTTCTCAAAAAGGTGGACAGGAACCTCAATCCTGAATCTTATGAGTCTTACAGGAAACTTATAAATATAGAGCCTGACGGCAGGAAAAAAGAATATACCCTTTTTACGGTCAAGAAGGGAGTAGACAAAGTTGCTTCATTATTCCTCGCACCAGCAAGCGAGAAAGGCAGAAGCACCTTGCGTCTCGGTGACAATATGTGGCTTTACATACCCAATGTAGGCAAACCCATCAGGATAACGAGCATTCAGTCCGTTGTAGGCGGCGTATTCAATAACGCAGATATTCTTCAGCTTGATTATGCTGCAGAATATGATGTGGAGAAGGTTGAGGAAAAGGGAGGCGAATACCTGCTTTATCTGAAGGCAAAGACAAAGACCGTAGCGTATGACAGGCTGAAGATATGGGCGGACAAAGGCAAAAACCTACCCACCAGGATCGAATGTCTGACGGAGGCCAACCTGCTCATCAAGACCCTTTATTTCAAGGACATCAAGGATTTTGGAGCAGGGTTGACGAGACCGGCCGTCATCGAAACGGACAGCCCCCTTTACAAAGGATACAAATCGGTAATGATCTTTGCAAGGATCAAAAAGAAAGATTTCAAGAACGAGGTCTTTACCCTGACCTTTATGCCGAATATGGAATCACTGAGGTAGAGCAGCATGAATAGTTCGGGACCGGGTATCCGCTGTAATGTTTGTACCCTTTACATGCTGTTTGCTGCCTGCTGCCTGCTGCTTACTGGTCTGACTCCAGCCTTTTCGGAAGAAAATACTGCCGAGGAATACAAGTTCGAGGTCTCGGAGACAGAAAAGAAACCGTACCATCTCGGCGGCTATATTGAAGCCATGCCGATCCTCTTTGGGCTTGACAAGAATGCCTCCCTCTACAAACTCAATTTTTACAACCGGACCATAGGCGGAACCACACCGGAATACGACGGAACTCTCCAGTTGGAAGGGAGCCTGGAGAAAGGCATCTCCCGTTTCTACATCAAAACAAATACGGCATACACCAACAACTATGCGACGGAGACGATCAAAACCACTGTTTTTGAGGGCAACGTCTCTCTCAAGCCGTCACCGACCTTTATTACAGAGTTCGGCAAGAAAACGCTCAACTGGGGCAAAGGGTATGCCTGGACCCCGGCTGCTTTTCTCGACAGGCAGAAGAAACTCCGATGATCCTGAACTCGCCCGGGAAGGGTACATAGTGGCATCCTTAGATTATACCAGGAGTTGGGAGGGACAAGCCCTCAAAACATTCTCTTTTACGCCTGTGCTGATCCCCGTGTACGGCGGTCTGAATGATGATTTCGGAGAAACAGGACATCTGAACGCGGCCGCAAAGTTCTACTTTCTCCTTTACGACACGGACGTTGACTTCATAATCCTCACAGGCGGAAGCAAAACGACGCGGTACGGAGCGGACTTCTCACGGAATATCACCACAAGCTTTGAGATACATGGAGAACTCGCCTTTATAACCGATTATAAAAAGAAATTTATAGACAGCGACGGAAATAACTTTGAAAAAGAGTACGATGCCAAAAGTTATCTGATAGGGATACGCTATCTCACGGAAAAGGACACCACATACATTGTTGAATATTACAGAAACGGCACCGGCTTTACATCCGGAGAGATGAGGAGTTATTTTTCATTCATTGACAAAGCTTACAATTCTTATATTTCATCCGGCAGCGATGCATTGCTGAAAAAGGCATCAACTATAACCGCAGGCAATTACGGCATGCCAAACCCGACGACGGATTACCTTTACTTGAGGGCGAGCCAGAAAGAGCCCTTTGACATCCTCTATTTTACGCCCTCGGCTACATGGATTTTCAATATCAATGATAAAAGCTTCTCTCTTTCACCGGAATTGGTTTACACGGGTATCACCAACGTGGAACTGAGACTCAGGGGCACGGTCCTATCGGGAGAGAGACTCAGCGAATACGGTGAAAAGCAGAATGACTACCGTATAGAGCTGAGAGTGAGATACTATTTCTGAGCCCTGATGTCTTAGCCTTCCTCGCTTTTGCCCTTTCAAAACTCATAGCTCAGCAAACAGTCCGTCCATCCCATCTGCAACTGCATCAAGCGGCACAGCGTGGATATTATCAGTCAGGGCATACCGCCGCGTCCCCGGATAGACCACGGCAATCCTTTCCAGCTTCAGGTCTTCCCGGGCAATCCGCATTGAGGGGGTCAGCCGGGGTGCATCCACCCTTTTGCATTCCACGCCCAGCATCCGTCCGTCCTTTACCATAACGAGATCGATTTCCGCGCCGTTATGGGTGCCCCAGAAATAGGTCTCGTTGGGTTTGACGGCCTTGATAGTCTCTTCGATGACGTAACCTTCCCAGGAAAAGCCGCATTTGGGATGGCTGAAAAGTTCCAGGTCCGTGCGAATGCCAAGCAACTGATGCAGGAGACCTGTGTCCCGGAAGTAAATTTTCGGCGCCTTTATCTGCCGCTTTTTGAGATTGACGTGCCAGGGCTGGAGCTGCCGGATCATAAACACGCCTGTCATGATATCCAGGTAGCGGCGCACCGTTGGCTGACTGACGCCCAGGGATCGCGCCGGTTCGGCGGCATTCCATATCTGTCCGTGGCAATGTGCAAGCATTGTCCAAAAACGTAAAAGCGTAACAGACGGGGCGATGATCCCCCATTGGGGGAGATCCCTCTCCAAAAAGGTCTGAATGAAATTTCTTCGCCATGCCTGACTATCTTGCTCCGTCTCCGCAAGATATGAAGGGGGAAAGCCGCCTCGCATCCAGTGGCGCTGCTTAGTTGACGTTCCCAGCTCCGCAAGACTGAAGCCGCTCATCGATACTATTTCAATCCGTCCGGTGAGCGATTCCGATGCCTGCCGGAGCAGTCTCTGCGAGGCGCTGCCGAGGATCAGGAAACGGGCCGGCAAAGGACGGCGGTCCACCAGGACACGCAAAACGGGAAAGAGATCGGGTCTGCGCTGGATTTCGTCAATAACGACAAGCCCCTGCAGAGTGCCGAGCGCTGTCATGGGTTCGTCAAGTCTGACCAGACTGGTGGGATCTTCAAGATCAAAATAGTTATTTGAATCCGGGGCGACAAACTCTCTCGCGATGGTGGTCTTGCCGCACTGCCTTGGGCCGACCAGAGAAACAACTCTGCTGCGGTGGAGAGATTCCTTAAGTTGCTGCATCAACTCATTTCGCGGTATCATGAATACATAATTACCATGAAAATAGAAAATGTCAATTCCTAATTTCGTGGAAGACTATCTTTAAACCTCACATCCTTGGCCGCAATCTCTTAAATACCACCTGCCGGCCTGTTCAAAGTCGCCTGTGGCCAGGGCGGACAGAAAGGCGAGCCGGGCCGCCTCAGGGCTTTTCTTAAGATGCCACGATTTTCCGGCATGGTACACGGCAGCAGGGATGTCTCCGTTTACAAGGCTTTCTTTACTCAGAAAAAGTTCCTTTTCGGCCATCCGGGAAATCATTTCCAGGATAGAAAGCTCGCATCCGCAGCGGGGGCATTCCATTTCATCGTTGTTTTCCTTGCCGCAGGCTGGGCAGATAATACTACTCATCGTAATTGCTCAGGTGGATAGGCTGTTGGCAAGTAGGCTATAGGCTGTAGGCTGTTAGCCTGTAGGAGGTGACTAACAGCCTTCAGTCTACAGTCTAAACAACCTGAGTAATTGCTACTCATCAATCCTCCAGATAGAACAGCATATCGGACAGCGATTCATTCAGTCTGGCAACGGTTTCCCAATCCTGTGCGGCGATGGCATGCCGACTCTGTTCCAGGATGCTGGATAACTCTGCCGCGTCTTCCTCGTTTACCGTGGAGAGAAGCCCTTCCGCCCGTTTGCGGAGCCCCTTGGCCCTGACAATCAGGTTTTGCTTATCTTCAATGTCCGATGAAAAAGCATCCGCTTCACCCCCGGCATCCTCATCCTCCTCAAGGAAGGCGGCGATATTGCGGCGCCTTTCCTCCAGATTTGAAACATTCCCCTTTTTTGTTGTATCCATCGTCACAGTTTTGGAGAGACCGGTTGTTTTTTCCTTCGCCGTAACCTTGAGAATACCGTTTATATCCAGTTCGAGGTTGAGGAGGATGGGGCTCCCCGC
Organism: Deltaproteobacteria bacterium CG_4_8_14_3_um_filter_43_13; assembly: GCA_002782605.1. Taxonomy (GTDB): domain Bacteria; phylum Desulfobacterota; class UBA8473; order UBA8473; family UBA8473; genus UBA8473. Next base: position 9,578 of record PFIF01000001.1, read on the forward strand.
CCTGGCCTTGCTCAGACCCTTGATCCAGAAATCACCGATGAAGATATTATCGGAGGCAAGGGGGTCATCCCCCTGGAATATCTCAACCAGGATTTTCTCCTGGTTGTCATGATATGTGTAAAACAATTCTTCCTTGCTGACAGGCAGGGAGGAATTGCGTTTAATAACCGGGACGAACATATCATCGGTCATCATGCCCTCGTGTTCGCCTACAGCGCGCGTGCCAAACGTATAGGGTGTGATATCCACCAGGATGGATTTCGTCTTGACGCCGCTGATTGCTGCCCCCTGAATGGCGGCGCCCATGGAGACAATGAGATCGGGGCTGATCTCATGATGCGGCTCTATACCCATATCCTCCTGGAGCATTTGACTGACAAGAGGAGTCCGCGTAGCGCCGCCGACGAGGATGATCTTGTCGATCGCCTTAGGAAGAAAGAGAGAGTCCGTGAGGCAGGCGTGGACGGTATCCATGGTCTTGCGAAGCATTGGCCGGATCGTCTCCTCGTAATCATCACGAGAGATTTCCATGTCAAGGTGGTGATTCCCAACTATGAATTCCTCCCTGATACCGGCAAAGGGCCGGTCAGACAATGTGCATTTAGCCTTTTCCACTGCAACCCAGAGACGGTTGGTCGCCCGGAGGTCGCTTTTCAGGTCAACCCCGTGCTGCTCCTTAAAGCGTTTGGTAACATAATCTATCAGCAGCCGGTCGAAGTCATCCCCCCCGAGATGGGTGTCGCCGTGGCTGGCTTTTACTTCCACGATGCCGTTTTCCACCACTACCAGGGAAACATCGAAGGTTCCCCCGCCCAGATCGTAAACAAGAATCCGCTGGTTTTCCTCATGTCCGGCTTCGTAGGCAAGGGCGGCAGCGGTAGGTTCATTGATAATCCTTACCACATCAAGACCTGCTAGAACCCCGGCATCCTTGGTCGCATTCCGTTGGGCATCATCAAAATAGGCGGGCACGGTAATCACGGCTTTCGCAATCGGATGTCCCAGATACTTTTCTGCCTCGCTTTTCATCCTGGCGAGGATAAAAGAGGATATTTCCTCCGGGCTGAAGGACTTGCCGCCAAGAGTCACGGTGGCGTTTTCACCCATCCGGCGCTTGATGGACAGGACGGTATTCTCCGGATGGGAAACCATCTGGTTTTTCGCCGTTCTGCCGACAATAAGCCTGCCTTCGGGATCGATGCCCACGCAGGAGGGCATGATCATCTCGCCTTCAACAGGGATCACCTCCGGCTTGCTTTCATCTCTCAGGATGGCTATTTCTGAATTTGTCGTTCCCAGGTCTATGCCTACGATAATTTCCATGCTTATAGTTCCTTTCTTTTTGTTACGGTAACCTTCGCCAGTTTAAGAACATGTTCCTCATAAAGATAACCGCCGGAAATCTCTTCCCATACCGTATTCGGCGGGAAGGCATCCGTCTCCACGGTTCCCACGGCAATCATGACGGAAGGATCGAACGCTGTCCCTGTCGCTTTTATCCGGGCAACCCCCTCACCGGCCAAAAACTCCTCAAAATGGGCAAGGGTCAAAAAAAACCCTTCGCTGATGCTGTCGAGAATACCGCTTTCGGCTTTCTGCCTGCCGGCAAATAACCGTTTAATCCTTTCCCTGAAAACAGGCATGAACCCTTCCGTGGCTTGCCGGGAAACAGTTCTGATTTCCTCCAGTTTTTTACCGAACCACCTCAAACGTTCGAACATTTCCACCATCTGCACCAGAACCCTCTGCCGGGCAAGAATATCCGTGCTGTCCCGTTCCTGGGAGAGTATATCAAGCCTCTGCGAAAGAGTTTCAAGGACTGCCTGAAATTCCTGAAGATGGTCGCCAAACTGGCTGAATGTCTCATGGCTTCTCCGCGAGTTTTTCCTGAACTCGCTTCTTAAAATGCATAACTGCTCATAAAACGAGTACAGATCGGGTTCATCTTCTGTTACGGAAACATTGGGCAAATCCTTAAGATTCTCGATCCAGAGACGACAATTTCCGACGATTCCATCCTTCCAGGAAAACATTTCCTCCGGTTGGCTTTCCGGTAATACAAATAAATCATCATCATGCCCGTTTTCCGCCTGATTTTCTTCCCCAGCGCCGCCGCCTGCGGGATTATCTTTCAGCTCTTCGCGCATTTTCTCAAAAATTCCTTCATCTGGTCATAGTTCATCGGTTTTGGCTTTTCATGGTAGGAAACGTGCCGCAGAAAGGCCTGAAAAGGGGTGTCCCCGGGCGTTTCCCTGTTAAAAAGGTAATGTCTGAGGCGTGATTGTTCATCCTTCACCTTCTCGTATGCCCCGCTGATCAACTTAAATGCCTCAGGATCAGTATCAGGAGAAAACCGCCGCACAAGCTCGATATAGACCTTCCTGATGGCGTCATCATCAGCGTTCGGAGACAGGCCTAATATTTCATAAGGGTCCATAATTATCCTTATCCTGTAGCTATTCAGGTGTTTAGGCTGAAGGCTGAAGTGTCCTAACAGTCTTCCACCTTCAGTCTATCTACCTGAATAATTATCCTTAATCAAGATCGTCAAAAAAGGATGTCTGTTGCATATCGGACTGGATTCTTTTTCGCCGGGAGGATGAATTTTTCACATCCTTTAATTTCTTCACAGTCTCCTCGAAGATATTCCTGAAGTCAATGGCTTCCTCACTATCTTCTTCTTCATCATCGAATTCCTCATCATCAAACGGCAATTTCATTGACAGGGAATCCTCGATTTTGCGGAGTTCCCTGTTAATTGTATTGACCAACAAGCGCTCGTTACGTTCCACGGCGAGGGACAGGATGTCCTTTAACCTTTGCCGGTCATTTTCCGTCGGAGGCCGGAAATGTTTGCTTCTGTCGTACATGTATTGGAAGTAGAGGAAGAGAGGATGCCGTGGATCCTGGGCAAGGATTTTCTCGACATATCTCTGAACAAGTTTATCACCCCTCTTTTCCTGCTCAATGGCATAACGGACGATCTTTTCCGCTTCAAGGGGAGTGCAGGCATTATCAGCCGCCTTCAAAGCGTACCTGTTTAAACGGTGGAACTCATTGTCAAGCCACGGCTTGGGCAGAGCGATAAGGTTGACGTATCTGATGACCTCCGTAAGAGCTGCGGCAGCGGCAGGCGTTGGGTTTCGGAAGATTGTATTTATTTGTTTTTGCAGTTGTGAGAGGCAAGGCTCCGGAGTGCCGTATGCCCGGCCGACCAGGTAGGCAAAATAAGATAACCGTAAATCGTTGTTGCCGTTTCTGATAACGTCCGCTAATAATCGATTGCCTTCGTCTTCACAACCCCCGATCCATTCAAAGATCGCCAGGCGCACCTGGAGATATGGCCGCCCCAGGTTCATATTTTCGAGGCCCGGTTCGCCCATCTCTATTGCATTTCCCATGAAGTCACGGTAACGCAGGTGGGTTCCCTGTTTGGCAAAATGCTGCGATGCCTTTATATAGGCGATACATAGAGATTCCCTGTTGTTCCGGTCAAGGGGATCAAGCGCTGCTGCCCTTTTCAGAAACTCGATTCCCTTGAGGAATGCCTTTCTCTCGATGCAAAAGTTGCCGTTTTTTGCCAGGCTGTCCTTATCGTCAGGGAAAAGCCTTATAATTTCATCGAGTTTTTTATTCCTCTTGCTATTATCACCGGCTATTTCATAGAGGCGCAAAATTTTGAGATGGACATCCTTGTCGTGCCCGTTAAGCTTCAGGCTATTTTCATAGGCATCTTCCGCCAGCTCGAAATTTCTTATCCCTGCTTTCTGTTTTTTTCGTTCAAAAATGAACGCAAAGGGATCGCTATCTTCCTCCCTGGCGAAGATATCTCCGAGGTGGGCATAGACAAGGGCGCGGAGCTTGCTGTTTTCTCCATGTACCTGGTGATAAAAGATGAGAAATTCTTCCCATGTCCTCAAATAATCATGGTCAGGAACTTTAGGATTATTGTCAAAATAAAGATTTCTCATCCTGGTAAAGAAGAGAAAATCAATTGAGGCATTGTTCTTTTTGCGGAGGACGGAATGGATGCCTGTGAGATATTTGTCCGCCTGCCAGGGATCCATGTGTGAGATAGCGTTAAAATAGAACAGGGAAAGGGTGTGCGAGAGACCTGGTTCTTCAGAGGGAAAGCCGTTCAATGTCTGGGCTACATGCGCGTATGAGTCGGCATAACGCCTGAGTCGCCAGAGGTACTCGGCCCGCGGCAGGGCAGTAGCCATATCGGACATGTTGAGGATCCGGCAGACCTGCTGCAGCAGTGGTTCTTTGACCTCATCCCTGGACGTCAAGCGGGTATCTTTATCAATGATTACGATAAAAGGCCGGGCCGCCCTGGAAAGAAGAGATTCATTCCCGAGACGTTGGAAGGCCTCCCTGGCCCTGGAATTTTCTCCTGTATAAAATGCGCACAGTCCTTTGATGAAAAGCCTCCAGCCGGCAAAGACGGACTGCAAACGAATATGTTTAAGTTCACTCAAGGCGTCGGTAAAACGCCCGGCGCAGACATGCTCCAGCGCCCTTCGAACAGCCGTCAATTCCCCATATAATTTCGGGTTTTCCTCCTTGAGCAGGGGAATGTCCTCAAAGGCAACAACCAGTGCATCGGCCATACCCCTGCCATCCTCTGTATTCAGAGGCTTATTGCCGTCGCCATACCGTCTGATCAGCACTTCCGCGGCGGCAAGATAATCTCCAGATCTGGTTGCCAGCTGAGCCTCTGCAAAAGGGTCTACTTTGTCCCCGGCTAAAAACCGGATGTGATCGAAAATGATTTTTGCCTCGGCGGTCTGGCCCTTTTCCAGCATCTGTTTGGCCAGTCCATTGTAGCATTCGATGAGCTGGGGCAGATATTGTTCCTTGCTGCGCTTGCATAGCTCTTTCAGCCATTCCTTTGCCCGGCGGTAATTCAATCGGGCAAGGTCGGATTTTGTTTTTTGCTCCAGCACCTCCGTAGTCAGGAGTTTAGGAGTTTTATCACCTTTTGTTTTGTTTTTCTTGAACTTGCCCATGAAAGCCTTAAAAATCGAATAAAGGGTAATAAAGAACTCGCTTTTCTGTTTGAAAAGTATAAGGAAAAGTGAGTTGTGTGTCAAGAATAAATGGCCATAAGATATGGGGTCGCTGACGAGTGTCTCAGACGGTAAGATGAGGGAATGTACTCCTCGGTGGGTTTCTTTCAGGAGCGGCCCTGCTGATCGAGGATTTGATCCCTTTCTGTTTTTGAAAAAGCTACTGTTCCCACATCACCCGCCCGCAATCCCTTAAATCATAACCTCCTAAGGCTTTTACTGCCTGATGAAAGGCAGGAGAGGTCATTACATCTAAAATCCGCTGGATATAGGGAGTATCCCAATATTCTTTCAGTATACAGAGATCGTACCTTTCCTCTGTCACGTAGACGAAGTCCAGTCCCAAAGCATAAGCAGCAGCCCGTATGCCCAGGCCGGCATCAGCAGAGCCCCCGGCTACCGCAGCAGCTATTGCCATATGGGTAAACTCTTCTCTTTCATAGCCCTGGATTTGTCTGGCATCCAGACCAAGTTCTTTCAAGCGATAATCCAGCAATACCCGGGTTCCAGCTCCCCGCTGCCGATTAATAAACCTTACCTCAGAACGCACCAGATCTTCAATCCCATGGATATTTTTAGGATTTCCTGCCCCCACTATCAGCCCCTGCTCACGATAAACCAGATTTACCAGCATTACCGGCCGGTCAGGCAAAAATCTTTTAATATAAGAAATATTATACTCACCTGTCTCCTCATCCAGGAGATGAGTTCCTGCACAGTGAGCCTCCCCCCTTTTTAAAGCCATCAGACCACCCAGGCTGCCTACATGGGAAGATGAAAGGGTTGCAGATGGGTATTTCTGGCGCAGGTAACTGGCCAGTACATCCAGAGCCACATCATGGCTGCCTATAATTACCGTTGTTTCTTTAATTTCCTTTAGTGGCCGAAGCAATTCAACCGCTGCTTCAGTGCCGGCCTCCATTCCCTCAGATAAACGAGGGAGACGCAATATTCCATCAGCCTTAATCAGCGAGGTAATCAAGCCAGCCCCCCGCGCCAGAGGGGTAGCAACAATCCTATTCCCCACCTGACCTAATTTAACCCTTAGGAATTCTTCCATCCCTAAAGCAGAGACTATCCGCTGGGAAATAACCGCCGTTATCTTCTCCCGCTCTGGCAGAGTACTTCCCTGTTTCATATATATGATCGGTTTTACAAAAAGCTCTGCAGACAGTATAGCAGAAACCGGATAGCCGGGAATACCAACTACCGGTTTACCATTCACAGATCCCAAAACCACCGGCTTACCAGGCCTGGTGGCAACCCCGTGTACAAGCACAATTCCCAACTCCCGAATTAAGGCAGCAGTGAAGTCTTCCCGTCCTGCAGAAGAACCCGCGTTAATCAAGACCAGATCAGCCTCTTTCAGAGCTTCGGCCAGGGCTTTTTTCAGCACCTCAAAATTATCAGGAACTTGCCCTTTTCTAATGGCCAGCCCACCCCATTCGGCTACTAAAGCCCCTAAAACACGGGTATTGTATTCAATAATGCTGCCGGCTATTAACTCTCCTCCAGGCTCTACCAGCTCGTTTCCAGTTGCCAGCAGGGCTACCCGCGGGCGGGGATGAACCTTTATCTCCGTTACCCCACCGGCCAGTATTCCACCTAAATCAACAGGGCGAATCCTGTGGTTGGCAGGCAAGATCATTTCCGTAGCCACTATATCTTCCCCAATTGGACGTACATTTTGCCAGGGAGAAAAAGCGCTTATAATTTCAAAGGCATCCTCACTTACAAAATGGCAATCTTCGATCATAATAACTGTATCGTATCCTTCCGGCAGAGGCTCTCCTGTGTCTATCAATACAGCCTGTTCCACAAGCTGCAACTTCAGCGGGGCGGCATCAGATGCCCCAAAGGTAGAAGATGCCCTAACCGCCACTCCGTCCATAGCAGCAGCGTGGTAATGGGGAGATGAAATGCAGGCAAATACCGGTTCAGCCGTTATCCGTCCCACTGCATTCTCAGCAGAAACTTGCTCCGGCAGGCCAGGTTTTAATGCCCCCTGTTCTTCCAAAAAATCAAGGTATTTTTTCAGCGCCTCTTCCCAGGGCTGGTCATCCAGGTAAACATCCCTTTTCACTTACTTCTCCCTTTGTTTAAAATACTTTAACCTCTACCTCTTCTCCAGCCTCAATTCCTTCCCGGCTGGCCGGGATTTTTGCCAGGCCATCTGCCTTTACCATAGTAGCAATTAAACCCGACTTGCCCAGAACCGGTTCTGCATAGAGTCTCCTTTCTTTCTCAGATAACTTAACCCGTATGTAATCTTCCCGCCCAGCCGCAGAACGGACATTTCTGGTAAGGTAAGCTCGCAGTGGGAACTCAAGATTATTTCCTTTTTCATCAGGATAGCAATTATATTTAATCAAGGGTTTTACCAACAGATCGAAGACCACCATAGCTGAAACCGGATGCCCGGGCAAGCCAAAAACCGGTTTACCCTCAACTACTGCCCCAATAGTAGGCTTTCCCGGACGTATAGATATACCATGAAACAAAACTCCCGGTTTACCCAAAGAAGCAATCACCCCTCTTGCAACATCCCTTGCCCCCACCGAACTGCCACCGGAAATCAATACCAGATCGTTTTCCTCTAAAGCCTTTATCATCAAACCTTGTAAAGCAGTAAATTCATCAGGAACAACACCGTAGAGGATTGGCAGGCCTCCGTTTTCTATTACCAGACCATAGAGTGTATAAGAATTTACATCCCTGACCTGTCCCGGCTGTGGGGTCTCCTTAATATCCACTACTTCATCACCGGTAGAGATAATACCTGCCCGTATCGGGTTTCTTACCTCTACTGCTGCTATACCCAATGCTGCCAGTAACCCAATATCCTGAGGTCTCAGCCTATGACCCGACCGGAGAACAAGTGATCCATTTGACACATCTTCGCCCCTGCGAACAACGTTTTCACCTGGGGCCACCGGCCTGGTAATACCAATTGTATATTCATTCAGATCTTCAGTATATTCCAGCATCACAACTGCATCTGCCCCTGAAGGCAGCATACCACCGGTAGGGATTGCCCAAGCCTTTCCTGTTTCAAGAAAACCAGCGGCATCCTGCCCCATAAGAGTTTCACCGGCCACCTCCATATAAGCAGGCAGGCTTACGGACGCCCCAAAAGTATCGCTGGCGCGAACTGCAAAACCATCCATTGTAGAACGATCAAAGGATGGAATATCTTCCGGCGCCAGAACGTCTTTTAAAAGGTATCGTCCGTAAGCTTCATGGAGAAACACCTTCTCTCCCTCCTGCCTCCATTTAAGGTGCTGCTTTAAGCATTCTCTTGCCTCTTCAACTGTAAGGGTTTGAAAAAGCTCCATAATTATCCCTGCAAAACATACCTGACAGCCAGGAAGGTTATAATCAACCCCAGCATCAGTTTGATGAATTTCTGGGGCACGAATTTCTGTAATCGCGCCCCGCAGTACATCCCGGCAAACCCGCCGGCCCCAAACAGGAAACCCAGGAGCCAGTCCGGTCTTGTAGAGAAACCTGTCTCTATTGGGATTGCGCTGTAAAAGAAGACACCGGCAATAGATGTCAGAAAGGTGCCCATCAGGGCGGCACCAGCCACCGTATACACAGGCAGATTAAAGACCGCCACACAAAAGGGTGCGATAATCGCCCCGCCGCCTATCCCATAAGTCCCTCCAATGATGCCAACAATGAAGGCCAGTATAAACATGCCCACAGTATTGAAGGAAAAACAATGACCCCAGAATTCATATTCCACCCGGGTGGGGGAAAAAGATATGGTCTTGACCACAGCCTCTGCGGGGAGACCCGACGAGATCCTGGTCTTCTGCTCCTCTTTCAGCCTTTTTACATGCTGGTTGAATTTCTCATCCAGGGCATTCATCTCCTTTTTTCCTCTTTGTGAGTGCGGGGTCATCTCGTAGAGAAGACGTCCCCCGATATACAGAAGCACACAGCCGACAAACAGCTTAAAAGCCCTTGGATCAGGCAGGTAAAAGACCCTGAGATAGTAGCCTATAAATACCCCAGGCAGGGTCCCCACGATCACAACCCAGGTCAGCGGCCAGGCCATGCGCCCTTCTTTCAGGTAGCGATAAACCCCGCTTGGTATGGCCACGATGTTAAACACAAAATTGGTGGCACTGACAGATGGCGAGGTAAAATGGAGAAAGCTGACCTGAAATGGTAAGAGCAGAAACGCCCCGGAAACACCGCCCATAGAAGTGAAAAAAGAGACAATGAATGCCACCAATGGAGGCACAAAAACCCAGGTATCAACACCGGAGACAGGGAAGTGGATTTTTAGAATATCCATAGGATTCGGGGTCAGACCCGTAGCAATATAACTCAAATGTCGGGTCAGACCCCATTCTCCTTGTTTTATCACCGACATAAGTCCTGATAGTATCAGTGATCAGTGATCAGTGATCAGTGATCAGTGATCAGTGATCAGTGATCAGTGGTCAGTGATCAGTGGTCAGTGATCAGTGGTCAAATTTCTTTAATTGCTAATCTAACATATCTCCTGGGTAAAAGTAATAAAAAAGTTAATCAAAAAATCCTTGCAACCTTGTATAATAAAAAGGTAATATATAAAAACCTTTGTAACGGTGAATAGTGAACGGTGAACGGTGAATGGATAAAAAGGGGGATCTTTATGGAGGATAAGTTTGAAAAACTCGCAAAGGCATACAAAGAGGGAGCGAGTCGGCTTAAGACCTGGTCAGGATTTGAGGTAAAAGAGGTCTATAAACCTGAAGACATGGAAGGAATTGATTACAAGAAGGATATAGGCTCACCGGGTGAGTATCCTTTTACACGGGGTATCCACTCCGATATGTTCAGGGGTAGAATCTGGACCAAACGGGAGGTCTGCGGCTATGGTACTCCTCAAGACGTCAATAGTAGGGTTAAATACCTGATTGAACAGGGGCAGACAGGGTTGAACGTGATCTTCGATCTGCCTACAAATTTTGGAATTGATTCCGACCACCCCTTTGCTGAAGGGGATGTTGGAGTGCTGGGCATGCCATACAACTCATTGGCCGATATGGAAAAGCTGATGGAAGGTATCCCCATGGAGACAGTAAGCATGTCTCTCATCGCATCATCCTGCAGCGCGCCTGTGGTAATGTCTCAGTACGTGGCACTGGGTAAGAAGAGGGGATTAAATATATCCAGGTTTAGAGGTACTATTCAGAATGATCCGGCCCATCACTATTACAGCGGCTACAGGGACAAATTTTTACCCATCGATGTTATGGTTGAAAATGCCATAGATATCGTAGAGTACTGTGCGAGATACATGCCATCATGGTATACGATGAATATAAATATGTATGACCTGCGTGAGCAGGGGATAAATGCTGCCCAGGAGATTGCCTTTGGCTCAGCTTTTGGTATTGATTATGTGAAGAAGGGTTTAGAGCGGCGGCTGGATATAGACAGTTTTGCTCCAAGGATTGCCTTTTACTGCTCTGCTCATCTGGACTTCTTTGAAGAGATAGCAAAGCTTCGGGCTGCCCGGAGGGTTTGGGCAAGAATCATGAAGGAGAGATTCAGTGCAAAAGATCCCAGGTCATGGAAGTTCAAATTCGGTGTTCATACTGCCGGCTGTTCACTGGTTCCTCAACAGCCTTTAAATAATATAATTCGGGTAGCCTACGAGGCGATGGCTGCTGTCCTGGGAGGGGTGCAGTCCCTGCACTGCTGTTCCTATGATGAGCCTATCTGCCTGCCTACGGAGCAGTCTCACAGACTGGCATTGAGAACCCAGCAAATCCTGGCCTATGAAACAGGGGTAGCAAGCGTGGCAGACCCCCTGGCAGGTTCATATTATATAGAAAACCTGACTAACAGGATTGAAGAAGAGGCATTGAGCATTATGAAAGAGATTGAGGAGATGGGCGGTATGATAGAGGCGGTAAAGAAGGGCTGGTATGAAAAGGAGATAGAAAAGGCATCCCTGGAGTATCAGAAAGAGGTAGAGACTAAGGAACGGGTTGTAGTCGGGGTAAATGAATTTACCATACCGCCTGAAGAGGATACAAAAGAGGAGGTTCATGTAACCCCGCCTGAATCAATCACAAAACAGATAGCCAATGTGAAGGAGCTTAAGAAAACAAGGGACAATGAAAAGGTTAAAAGGCAGTTAGACATTTTGTATAAAAAGGCACAGGAGAAAGAGAAAAGGGAGAATCTGCTTCCCTTAATAATAGATGCTACATCTTCCTATGCTACTATAGGTGAAATCTTGGGGACTATCAGGATGGCTAACGGTCTGAATTATGATCCTCTTGGTATAGTGAAACCGCCGTTTTAGGCAATAGACTAGTTGAGGAGTAGAAGAGTAGAAGAGTTACGATTTA
>PFIF01000138.1 GCA_002782605.1 Deltaproteobacteria bacterium CG_4_8_14_3_um_filter_43_13
TTCGGTTACTGCATTGCTGTTTTCTCTATCATCTCTCTGGCATGCTCTTTAACCGTTTCAGTAATCTCCGCTCCAGCAAGCATTCGTGCAATCTCGCCTATCCTCTCCTCCTTATCCAATCTCTTCACCGATGTAGCAGTCCGACCATTTTTGACCTTCTTGCTTATGTTGTAATGGGTATCTGCAAAGCGAGCAATCTGCGGCAGATGGGTAATACAAATAACCTGATGGAACTTTGAGAGAGATTTGAGTTTTTGTCCCACTATATCAGCTACCCTTCCGCCAATACCTGCATCTACTTCGTCGAAGATCAATGTCTCTACCCCACCCTTTTGTGCCAATATACTCTTTAAGGCAAGGATAACCCTTGACAACTCCCCTCCTGATGCAATCCTGGAAAGGGCTCTGGGAGATTCCCCTGGATTGGGGGATAATAGAAATTCAACATCATCTATCCCCTTACTGGTAATCCTAAGGTCGCCTATATCCATATTTTCATCCAAATTACCCTTGGTGTTAAAACGGTGGTTATTAATGCCCGCTTCAAATACAGTTTTCTCCATCCCCACCGACCACAATTCTTTCTCAATGCTGTTTTTCAGTTTTTCTGCTGTGGTTCTCCTCTTATCTGAAAGATCCTCTGCCATCTTCAGTATTTCCATCTCAGTATCATGGAGTTCATTCTTAAGTCGGGCTATAGTGTCTTCACTATTTGAAATATCCTTTAGTTCTCTTTGTATCCTATCCTTATATTGAATAATTTCATCTATTGTGGAACCATACTTTTTCTTCAGTTTATTGATCTCCAGAAGTCTCTGTTCCACTTCCTCCAATTTAGCAGGATCGAATTCTATCTTCTGGGCATAGTCCCGAAGGGATAAGGCTACATCTTCCAGTTCAATGATAGAGGATTCCATGGCATCATGCAGTTTTCCTAATGAACTGTCTATCTTGGAGATATCTTTGATATTGTTTTTTACCGCCTTTAGATTCTCCAACACAGATTCTTTAGCTCCATAAATGGTATTATAGGCATGGTTAGAATACTCCAGGAGTTTCTCTGAATTTATAAGTATATCCTTCTCTCTCTTTAGATCCTCATCTTCTCCAACCTTGAGATTTGCCCTTTCTATTTCATTCCATTGAAAATCCAGAAGGGATTCCCTTTCTGCCCTCTTATTGGCAGCATGAGCAAGATCAACCAACTCATTTCTAAGTTTAAGGAGTTTCTTGAAAAGGGTCCCTACTCTTTCTCTAAGAGAATGGAGGCTGCCAAAGTCATCAAGGATGTCAATATGCCTTTCAGGATTGAGGAGCAACTGGCTTTCATGCTGTCCTGAGATGGCGATCAATTCCTCTCCTATTCCGGCAAGCATACCCAAAGTAGCCAACCCCCCATTTATAAAAACCTTATTCTTGCCAGAGTGAGAAATCACTCGTTTGATAACCAAGTTCTCCTCTTTTTCAATTCCTAACCCATCTACCTTATTTAAGATTGTATTGTTGTCAGAAATATCAAAAAGGGCATCTATTATTGCCTCTTCCTCATCGCTTCTTATTGTGTCCGCAGATGTCCTTCTGCCTTGAATCAGGTTAATGGCATTGATTATTATGGACTTGCCGGCTCCTGTCTCACCGGAGAGTACATTGAGACCCTCAGAAAAAGAGAGGGTTAATTCATCAATGATAGCAAAATTCTTAATAGTAAGCTCACTCAGCATTACTCTTAGCTTATCTTTCTCCCCATTTCAGCTTTGTTCTCAAAACCTCGAAATAATTTTTATGGAGAGGTTCTATAAGGTAAACAGGATTTTTTGCCTTTTTTATCTCCAGCATACTGCCGGCATCGAAGGCAAAATCTACCTGACCATCCAGGGTTAAAAACACATCCTCATTCCTGGAAATAAGGCTTACTTCAATAGTTACATTGTCCGGTAAAATGAGGGGCCTGTTAGTAAGGGTATGAGGGCAGATAGGGGTAATTATTACAGAATGCAGGGGGGGATAAACGATAGGGCCTCCTGCAGAAAGTGAATAGGCCGTTGAACCTGTGGGAGTACATATTATTAATCCATCGGCTTTAAAAGTGGTCAGATGCCTGCCATTTATACTGATTTCTAAATCAATAATTCTGGCCATAGCCCCCTTGTTAATAACGGCATCATTCAGTACCCTGTACCCATCGACCTTCTTCCCTTCACGGTGAAGACTGACTTTTAGCGCTGTTCGTTTGCTGAGTTTGTAGTCACCCCCAATAACACTTTCTAAAACAGGGTATAACTCATCCATGGTTATGGCGGTGAGGAACCCAAGCCCGCCAAGATTTACCCCCAGGATTGGCACCTTCCTGTTACCTATCGCCCTGGCAACACTGAGCAGGGTTCCATCCCCGCCCAGTACGATAATCATATCTACCAATGAGGGAATCCTGGCTATATCATAGCTATATGGGTGTTTAATTGAGGAAGCCAGTGCGCTGTCTAAAAATATCTCAATAGAACGCTCACCCAACCATCCAACAAGCCTTTTTGTAACCTCTATCGCCTCTGGTTTATTGGGCTTTGCAATAATTCCGATCTTTTTCATAGAATTATACTCTCATACTCTTACGTATTGATCATATCCCAACTATTTTTTTTCTAACACAAAAAGGAGGAGATTGTCCATTTAAAAAATTGAATAAACGGTTATATGGGGGTACAATGTTAGTATCATCGCCAAAAGAGTTGGCGATGATCGAAGAATTAAAGGGAGCAAGGGTTAACTTCCGCATTGCCAGATAAAAAAATGAAATAACAACAAGATGATTCACTTCAATTAAACAGGGATTGACACTTCTAAACCGATGGTGTATATATCTTCATATACAATACGTCAATATTCCAGGGGGTAACTATGAATACAAAATTGACACTGCGGATGGATGATAACTTAATTGAATCAGCAAAAGAATACTCCGCAAAAAAAGGTAAATCCGTTTCACGCATCGTAGCAGATTTATTTGAAATTATAAAAAATGAAAAATTAAAAAAGGAATACCCTCTCACGCCAACGGTAAGAACTCTCAAGGGAGCCCTTAAGGGAAAGCCGGTAGATGAGAAAGAATATAAAAAATATTTAGAAGAAAAATATTTATGAAAACCCTATTTGACACCAATATCATTCTGGATGTTCTTTTGGACAGAGAGCCCTTTTCTGACGATGCATCTTTCTTGTTATCCAAAGTAGAAAATTCTGAAATTATAGGGTATATCTGTGCCACGACTGTTACCACCGTTCATTATCTCGCCACCAAAGCACTTGGCGCCCAAGCTGCTTCCGACCACATCCGGTCCCTCCTTTCCCTTTTCGTCATAGCTCCTGTAAATCGTGTGGTGCTTGAAAATGCCGTAGCCTCCAAATTTGAAGATTTCGAAGATGCCGTCCTCCATGAAGCAGCCCGTCATGCCGGAGCTAAATATATAGTGACAAGAAATTTATCAGATTTTAAAGAATCAAAACTCCCGGTATTCGAACCAGGAGAATTTATTAACAGCATAGAATCATTGAAAATTGATGGTGAACAAGGCGCTTAACCAGACGGTGAGAAACACTAACCCGGAAACCTACTACCTTTAGTCGGTAGTGATGTAGTTATCCAGAGAATGAGTTGCTTAAGTTCCTATAAAATGTTTACAAAGCGGTACTTGGACAGGTTGTGTCCTGCATTCCGATTAGATTCCTTTAAACTTTGTGTCTATGTGCCTTTGCCCCTTTGTGCCTGAATAGTTACGAATTGTAACAACATACCGGCAAGATTTTAGCTTCAACATGCAAATTAATAGTGTTTATGTGGTAAAGTACAGAAAACTATGTAATAACTTATTATGCATGACAAGAATCTACCCTGATTGTCAAGCTCCTGGTAATAGGGATATAATGAAGCTTTGAGGGATAATTAGTGCTTTTATTTGAATGGGACCCAAACAAGGCAAAAGAAAATCTTGAAACCCATAACATTTCCTTTGACGAGGCAAGTACAGCTTTTGGAGATACCTTGTCATTGGCTATATACGATCCTCTTCATTCTGAGGAAGAAGATAGATTTATTTTAATTGGGGACTCCCATAAGAACCGTATTCTGGTAATTGTTTACACAGAAAGAGCCGAAAACGTCAGAATAATTAGTGCAAGAAAGGCAACCAAGAAAGAAAGGAAGCAATATGAAGAGAATGCAAAAAGATCCAGATATGCTTGAAGAATATGATTTCAGCAAAGGCATTCAGGGAAAATACGCAAAAAGGTATGCGGAAGGAACAAACGTTGTAGTCATTGAGCCAGACGTTGCGAAAGTTTTCCCTGACCATGACTCTGTAAATCAGGCTTTGAGATCACTGGCAGAAATCATTAGACAACAAAAGAAGCTTGCATAACGCTATGTATGATGATCCAATAGCTGAAGAAGTCAGAAAGATAAGGGAACGCTTGGCAGGAAAACATTACTTCGATTTAGGTTCTATATTCGAAGACCTTAGGAAGCGACAAGCCACGTTGGGAAAAAGGCTCGTGCGCAGCCAAAGTAAAAAATTTGTCGAACAAGCGGCTGTGCCTGACCGGAATTCCGCTACGCTCCATCCTGGTAGGTGAGCCACAACGTTCCTCCGTCGCTCCGCTCAGGAAGAAGAAGGAGTTCAAATGCCGCGACAAGCCCAATTGGATATTCTCGGTGCTCTGCATTACATCATGGTGCGGGGGATCAACAAAGCCGATATATTTGATGACGATCAGGACAAGACACGGTTTCTTGAGCGATACTCGAGCTGTATTGCCTTGCGGGGCAGAGATGAGCTTGCCCTTTCGGCGGCTGAGATAGCGCGGCAGGTGGGCATGGATACATCGGGTGTTACGAAGGCAATCGAGAGGGCTGAACAACGGTATGGCTATAAATATCATAAATAGAAACAACGTCCCCAAAGGTTCCCCAAAGGGCTTCTTCGTTTTTCTGAGTTGCTTTCTACGTTCCAATATCACAAATCATGTGCCACAAATGTTGGCTAATGCGGCAGTTGAACAGTGCCCGAAGGGCATCTGTCTCGAACTCCTGGTTCTCCCCGCAGCGGAGTGGGGAATATTATGTTATACGTATGAGAACTGACAAACGTCATACTCAACTTCGGCTTCTTTTTCAAGCTTTTGGAATGATCTACACCTTCTATTTGCTTGGTGCAGGCGCATCCGTAGGCATCATTCCGTTGACACGCGAATTGAAGAAGAGAATTGTCATGCGATATCGCGCCTTCGGAATGTACCCTGTTGAACTTATGAATCCTGACCCCGTTTTTGAACGGGTGATTGGCGATTCCACAGAGGGCACCGATCCGATCACTGCTGCACTGTTACGACACCTGTTCCCGTCAGCTGTCCATGCTATGGTTCTGCAGCAATTGGCTCCAGTACCAAGGTCACCATTGGTCGATCAGTATGGCCTCTTCTTGCTAGCTGCAAAACCGTCCACGTTTTTCAACATGAATGTCGACGGACTTGCAAGGCAATACTGCCGCGGACACTATGTTCTTGAGCCTCACGGGAGAATACCTCCGGCACTTGTTCGTAGTCCCAGGTGGGACGAACTGATTGATATCTTATTGGAGTTCGGTTTCACTGCTCCACAGATACCAGGCGTATTGCTGCCACAACCAGAACCCGTCACTGTGACCTCGCGCGCCGCTTATTCGGCGGCCAGAAGACTGTTCTCTCATGGCCGATACCTCGTGATAATAGGATATTCGTTCGGGAAGTCTCCACAGTTTGACACGTTTGATGATGTCGAAGCATTTGAGTTTTTCAGGGAACTCCTGAGAAGTTCCGGCAAGACAGTATTGATAAGTCCTGACCCTGGATTTGTGGGTTTTTTGTGTAGAGAAGCTATGCAGTGCAGCAGTGTTCACGAATTGCCCCTTTATTGGGATTGCCTGAGCGCTGCGATCTCAAGTGTTCTTCGCGATTCCGGGCAGAGAGACTTTTCATCTCTTTCGGGTATGACTTCAGAAGTTCTATACCGATATGACCGACTCTCCGAAGAGCAAAGCGTATAATCCGGAGCTGGAGCCAATCGCCCAAACTGCGCGCTCTGGCTGACCATGACGTTGGACGAAATTTGATGATAAGGATTGTGATGCGATATGTGGAGCAAAATTAGAAAAATTTTCAGCAGAAATGCCCCGAACCAATTAACATTACCCGAACTAGCAAAAGATTTATGTTTAGCAACATTTTTCGAACTTGGTGCTATTAGTGGTGCTAATAATAAGATATTCAATACGTCGAGTGAAATGAAGTCAAATTGTTTTTTAGAACTCCTTGCTTATTATCAATTTTTGGTCTTAATCTATTTGGCCAATGTACTTGATTTAACAGATACAAGTCTCGATCTGTATGGAGGTGATTTGAATGTAGTCTGTTGTCAAATGGCAAATCAAATAGCAAATTATGATGTCGAATTGGATTTGCTCATAGAAGGAACAATAAGAGACAATCAATTTCAGAATTTGGTATCTGCCTATTTAGCTGGCGATAAATCTATCAGCGGTCTCAGCGATGAGAGCTTCTTTTCACTTCTTAAATTTCTAGGATTTGAAAAGTACTACGATGATCTTATTATGATGTCTTATGTAGTCTCGTATTCTCGTATTCTCAAGGTATTAGGTGTTGAGTGCCACGACATCGTGGACAAAAAAATGTGCCATGACATCGTAGACTTTGTTCTTTGAAAATCGAATAGCCT
>PFIF01000285.1 GCA_002782605.1 Deltaproteobacteria bacterium CG_4_8_14_3_um_filter_43_13
TGAAAAAAGTTGAATTTTTTCTTTTTCTTATATCGGAGTTCCGGTAAATCTTGGGTTCATCTCCCAAAGAGTTGGTCGATGAAAAGGATTCAAGGGGTCAAGGATTCGAGTGAAATGCTTAAAAATTGAGGCTGTACCACCTTGACAAAGAAAGGTAAATATGGCTTAATCTAAAAGGCAAGTAACTAATCAGATAGGCACAAAGGCACAGAGCACCAAAGGCACAAAGTCGAGAGCTTTAAAGAAGTACCCCTGAGAGCGAATTCATAGATTTTTTGGGAACCCACCTTGCGAGCGTAATGCAGAAAATTCACATGTTTGAGCCCGAAGGGCGAGTTTGTGAATTTTCAATGAAGCGAGCTTAGATGGGTCAAAAAATGGATGCTCAAGCGAAAAGGGGTGCTTTTTTAAAGCTCTCAGATTATTAATCTAGTGCTTTGACTCATAAATAACTTTACCAAAAATGTCTCCCCTCCCTTGGTGGGAGGGGATTAAGGGGAGGGGGCAACATAGCAATTCTTCACCCCCACCCTGCCCCTCCCCCATCAAGGGGGAGGGAATATTTATAGTAATTCATAGTAAAGGTATTAAAGGGACATTCCACTAGTTCATGCTGAAAAGGAAACCCATGGTAACAGAATTCCTTCCACTGGTCAGCAAATTAACCCGTTATCTTGGAAATGAAATCAACTCCGTTCATAAGGATTTAAAAGATGTAGACCTGACTTTCGCCCTGGCATTCCCGGACGTTTACGAGATCGGCATGTCGTATGTAGGGTTTCAGATCCTCTATGACATCCTTAATAAAAGAGAGGATATTGCTGCTGAGAGGGTTTACACTCCATGGGTAGACATGGAAAATCTTTTAAGGACAAAAGGGATTCCTCTCTCCTCTCTTGAATCTTCTCTCCCCTTAAAAGACTTTGATATCGTCGGATTTACCCTTCCATACGAGCTCTGTTACACCAATATCCTAAACATGCTGGACCTCTCCGGGATACCTTTTATGGCAAAGGATCGGGATAAAAGCTGGCCGTTGATCGTGGCTGGAGGCTCCTGTGCCTTCAATCCCGAACCGGTAGCCGATTTTTTCGATGCCATAGTCCTTGGTGATGGGGAAGAGGTCATCCTGGAAGTCTGTGATTGCGTTAAAGATTGGAGAAAGAACGGCGGAGAAAAAGAAGACCTGTATAGAAATCTATCAAATATTCAAGGAATCTATATCCCTTCATTCTTCGATATAAGGTACCGCACCAATGGAACAATTGAGGAGATTGTACCTCTCAGAGAAAATTATTCGACTATAAAAAAAAGGGCGGTTTCTGATCTCAATAAGGTAGACTATCCTACTAAACTAATCATCCCTTTCATGAAGATTATTCACGATCGAGCAAGTCTGGAGATTGCCAGGGGTTGCACCAAAGGCTGTCGTTTCTGTCAAGCAGGGATGACGTATCGTCCTGTTCGAGAAAGATCCCCAGAAACGATTAAAAAGATAACAAAAAGAGCAATAGAGCAAACCGGACACGAAGAGATATCCTTGCTCTCCCTAAATACTGGTGATTATTCCTGTATCTCTGATCTCATGGCAGATTTAATGGGCAGATATTCAGAGGAGAATATAGCTGTGTCCCTTCCCTCTTTGAGGCCTGAAACTCTTACCCCAAGACTAATCGAGGAGATAAAGAGGGTACGAAAGACTGGAATTACTATTGCCCCTGAAGCTGGTACACAGAGATTAAGGGATACCATTAATAAAGGAATTACAGAGGAAGAGATTCTGGCTACAACCAAAAACGTGTTTGCCGCCGGGTGGAAATCTATCAAACTCTATTTTATGATTGGGCTGCCTACCGAGAAAGAGGAGGATGTTGAGGGAATAGTTGAGCTCTCCAGAAAAATACTTTCATGTGGGAAAGGCCTAAACTCCCCCAAGAATATAAATGTTAGCGTCTCTACATTCGTGCCTAAACCTCAAACACCATTCCAGTGGGAGTCCCAGATTAGTCTTGAAGAAATCATAGAAAAACACAACCTTCTAAAAAGCAAACTGAGCGGGAACAGACTAAGCCTGAAATGGCAGGACCCCAAATTGAGCATCTTAGAGGGGATCTTTTCCAAAGGGAATAGAAGGCTAAGTGAGGTTTTAATCAATGCTCAAAGGTATGGTTGTCGTCTTGATGGCTGGACCGAACATTTCAAATATGACTTATGGGAAAAAGCCTTTATGGACGCCGGATTGGATATGGATTTCTATAACAGGCGAAAGCTTAGCTATGATGAAGCCCTTCCCTGGGACCACCTGGACTGCCTGGTTAGTAAGGAGTTCCTTGCAAGTGAAAGGGAGAGAGGACTAAATGCAGTATTAACTCCGGATTGCCGGACTGAAGGTTGTACCAATTGCGGAGTTTGCGACAATAAAAACCTCAAACTGGCAATATCCGGTCCCGTGCTCCAGGGAAAGCCGTCAGAATACCTGAACCGGCAACAGGCAGCGAGGTCGTATCGAAAATACAGATTACAGTTTTCTAAACTCGACGATGCGAGATTTTTGAGTCACCTGGAACTGATCAATGTTTTCTCAAGAGCTGTAAGAAGGGCAAAAATCCCTGTGAGATATTCAAAAGGTTTTCATCCACTGCCCAGGATAATATTTGGAGGAGCCTTACCTGTTGGTATTGAGAGCTTATCAGAGTACGTTGATATAGAAATCGAAGGATACAGAGGTCCTGACGAGCTTAAGGACAAACTAGATAAAGAGCTTCCTCCAGGATTGAGGATTTTGAATTGTTGGGAAATTCCCTTGAAATCGAATACATTATCTGATAATATTAGAAAAATAAAATACATAGTCTTTCCAGATAAACAAATAAAGACCCTTTCCCCTGATTGCGATAACCTGAAGGAGGCTGTTGCCTCTTTTTTAAACAAGGACAGTCTCTTCGTGTTACAGAAAAAAAGGGGGGGGATACG
Organism: Deltaproteobacteria bacterium CG_4_8_14_3_um_filter_43_13; assembly: GCA_002782605.1. Lineage (GTDB taxonomy): Bacteria > Desulfobacterota > UBA8473 > UBA8473 > UBA8473 > UBA8473. Next base: position 2,974 of record PFIF01000285.1, read on the forward strand.
AAAGGTTGATCTTCGGTTCATGGTGGAAGATGTCAAGTTGAGAGATGACCTGTCATTTGAGATCAGTTTTAAACCTGGAATGGCAAAGGATATAAAGCCTTTTAAGTTAGTAGAGCATATTTTAAACCTGGAGGACAACCAGGTAAAGCTCTTAAGAATCCTGAGGGCAGAAGCAGGTTGAAGTCGTAAAAAGTCAAAAATCAGACGGCACAGTAAAAAGCTCGAGATGCAAGGCGCGCAAATCCAAAGGAATGAGGCGTACTTACCCTGTACGCCACAATGACTGAGGATGCAGCGGAACGCCGCAGATGGACTTTTTACGAAGCCGTCAAGCAGGATTGGAAAAATAACCTGAAATGCCAGTAGAGTTAATCATAAACGTCAATTTGCAGGAGACCAGGGTTGCCCTTTTAGAAAACGGGGTCTTGGTTGAACTTTATATCGAATATCGTGCAGAAAAGGGAACTACAGGGAATATATATAAAGGAAAGGTAGTCAGGGTCCTGCCAGGGATGCAGGCAGCATTTATAGATATAGGTTTAGACAAGGCCGCCTTCCTTTACGTTTCAGATGTCTGTTCTGATCTGGAAGAATTTGAAGAAATGCTCCACATTCCAAATGGTGAGACAGGGATTGATTTAGAAAATGGTCTTTGGGCTGCTATCAATCGACCTCTTCAAATTGAAGACATGCTGTATGAGGGGCAGGAAATACTGGTACAGGTTACTAAGGAGCCCATCGGTTCTAAAGGGGCTCGAGTATCATCCCACATATCCCTTCCAGGCCGTTATTTAGTACTTATGCCTACTGTTGACCATGTGGGGGTATCCCGTCGAATTGAAAATGAAAAAGAGAGAGCCCGACTGAGGGAAATTGTACAAAAAAACAAACCGGCGGGGTTCGGTTCCATTGTTCGAACTGCCAGTGAGGGAAAAAATGAAAAGGATTTAGTTGCAGACATGGACTTTCTGCTTAAGCTCTGGCATAACATTCTGGAGAAAAAAAACAATGCCCCTGCCTACAGTCTTATCCACAAGGATTTAGACATGATTATGAGAATAATACGTGACCTGTTTACTGAGGATGTGGATAGGCTGATTGTAGATTCTCCCGAGGAATACCAAAAGATACTGGAATTTGTTGAAACCTTTATGCCCCAGTTGAAGCACTCTATAGAACTCTATGAAAACAATGAACCTATCTTTGATGCATATGGAATAGAGGTTGAAATTGGAAGGGCATTAGGTAACAAGGTATGGTTAAAGTCTGGAGGCTATATAGTGATTGAAGAAACCGAGGCTCTGGTTGCTATCGATGTTAATACAGGAAAATACGTGGGCAGCAGAAACCCTGAAGATACCATATTAAAAACAAACCTGGAGGCAGTTAAAGAGATTGCATACCAGTTGAGGCTTAGAAATATCGGTGGAATAATTATCATTGATTTTATAGATATGAAGAAGGAGAGCAGTAAGGAAAAGGTCTTTCAATCCTTAAGGGAAGCCCTTAAAAAGGATAGGGCAAAAACCAACATCCTTAAAATCTCTGAACTGGGACTGATAGAAATGACCAGGAAAAGAACCAGGGACAATCTCAGTGGTCTTTTATGCGAATCCTGTTACTATTGTGAGGGTAAAGGGTTTATAAAATCCAAAACAACTGTGTTGAATGAGGTTCTTAGGGAAATCAAAAGAGAAATAAGAGAGACTCCAGGAAACACTGTATGTGTCTTTGTAAACCCCGACGTTGCAAACTTACTGTTGGAGGAGGAAAGAGCTGAAATTGACGAATTAGAAAGAAAATCTAGAAAAAGGATTGTTATAACTGTGAGAGATGATTTTCATCAGGAACAATTTGAAGTTGACAGGCAGGCATTTAATTCTTGACAGGTTATGAAAAATACTTTATTTAAAGGGGCAATGGGAGGTACGACAGGATGTATGCAGTTGTAAAAACGGGTGGGAAACAGTACAAAGTTTCTGAAGGAGACCTTTTAAGGGTTGAGAAGCTAGGTGGAGAGACAGGGGATGTAGTAGAGTTGAAAGAAGTCCTAATGGTAGCCAATGGAGATCAAATAGAGGTAGGAACCCCTGTTCTGACCAATGCCTGTGTTGTAGGAGAAATAGTCAAACATGGGAAAGCAAAAAAGATAATCGTCTTTAAATCCAAAAAAAGGAAGGGATACCGTAAAAAGCAGGGACATCGTCAACTCTATACTAATTTAAGGATAAAAGAAATAAAGATGTAGATTATAAGAATTCAGGAGACAGAAGTCAGAATCCAGAAGAAAATTATTTCCATTCTGACTACTGACTTCTGAATTCTGGCTTCACAAGTTTGTTGCGAAGCAACTAACTTGTACACATAGGAGGACACATCATGGCACATAAAAAAGCAGGGGGAAGCTCCGGTAATGGAAGGGATAGTGTTGGACAAAGGCTAGGGGTCAAAAGGTTCGGTGGTCAAAAGGTAAGTGCCGGCAGTATCTTAGTCCGTCAGAGAGGCACTAAGATACACCCTGGTATAAACGTTGGATTGGGAAAGGATCACACCTTATTTGCTAAAATAGATGGCATAGTGAAATACGAAAGAATGGGGAAAGACAGGAAGAGAGTTAGCATCTATGCAAACTGATTGGGTATCTCGAAAGTTGTGAAATTTGTAGATGAAGTAAAGATATTTGTTAAATCCGGTGACGGGGGGAGGGGTTGTGTAAGTTTCAGACGTGAAAAGTTTGTTCCAAAGGGAGGACCAGACGGAGGGGATGGCGGCAAAGGCGGAGATATAATACTGGAAGCTTCCACCCGACTTTCAACCCTCTTAGACCTTCAGTACCAACAACACTACATGGCAAAGCGAGGCGGGCACGGAAAGGGAAAGAATCAGCAGGGCAGAAATGCACCTGATTTAATAATCACTGTTCCTGTAGGCACTCTGATTAAAGATGAATATAATACAGTCATAAAGGATATTGCCTCAGAAGGAGAAAGGGTAACAGCAGCAAAAGGTGGAAAAGGTGGAAAAGGGAATGCAAGATTTGCTACATCGACCAGCCGGACTCCTCGTTATGCCGAAGATGGAGAAGCAGGGAAAGGAAAGTGGCTAAAACTCGAGCTTAAGCTGCTTGCAGATATTGGTATTATTGGCCTTCCTAACACTGGTAAATCCACCTTAATATCAAAGATTTCAGCGGCAAAACCCAAAATTGCTGAATATCCATTTACTACCTTAATCCCAACCCTTGGTGTAGTGAGCTATGGGGATTATAAGAGTTTCGTTATAGCAGATATCCCTGGACTGATAAAGGGTGCTCACCTGGGGGCCGGACTGGGCACAAGGTTTCTCAGACATATTGAGAAAAACAGTCTTCTCCTTCACCTAATCGACATTTCAGAAGCCAACCACAGAGATTTAATAGGCGATTTCAACACCATTAATAATGAGTTGGCTCTATACAGCCCATCTCTGGCCAAAAAACCCCAAATAATAGCAATAAATAAGATGGACATCTCGGAGTCTAAAGATAATTTCCCCATGGTTAAAGAAAGATTTAAGGGATTAGGAATGGAAATTTTCCCTATATCCGCAATAACCGGGAAGGGAATTAAGCCTTTGATTGATCATATTGTGAAAAGGCTTTTGGAGATAAAAGAAGAGAGAGAGAACTAAGAGATGACCCAAGAACGTCTCAGAAGGGATACCCTCAAAGATGTAAAAAGGATAGTGATAAAGATAGGGAGCGGTGTTTTAACTTCTGATGACGGTGGATTGGACTCAAA
>PFIF01000277.1 GCA_002782605.1 Deltaproteobacteria bacterium CG_4_8_14_3_um_filter_43_13
GAAGATAATTATTGACAAAGTCGAACCTGGGTACAAATTCCCATTTAGCTTCCTCCATAACTCAACGCTCTCTATTAAGCTAAGAGAGGGGGCGTTATCAGATCATTTTGTTTTTTTTGTTTTCCTGGTGTAAGAAGCCTTTTTCTCTTTCACCTCAAAGCCTATTTTTCTTTTGGGCTTTTCAAGCGGAGCCATTAAAGCGTATATGGCATCAAAGACAATCTTAAACTGCTCGTCATATTTCTTTTCCAGTGCAACTAACTTACGTTCGAGATCTTTGTGTGCGGATAACATTTGCCGTAATCTCACGAAAGTACGCATGATCTCAACATTAACCTGAATGGCCCGATCGCTGTTAAGTACACTTGAAAGCATGGCTACGCCCTGTTCCGTAAAGGCCATGGGGAGATATCTTATTCCACCTCGTCCGGGCTTTGAGGTCACAATTTGTGACCTCAAAAATGCAACCTCCTGCTGGACAAGTGTAAACATAAAATCAGAGGGGAAACGTTTGATGTTACGTCTAACCGCTTGTTTAAGCGCCTTTGTTGGGATGCCGTATAGTTTTGCAAGATCATGATCCAAAATCACCTTCTGCCCACGTATCAGGAGGATAATACTTTCAATTTGCTCAACTGGGATAACTGCTTTTTGATTCATAATGACGACACCTCATTAGCAACCTAATGGCCCTATTCATAATCCTAAATTGTGATTTCACGTTGCAAAATTCTTCATCGGGACCACATTTGAAGGGAGTATATTATATTCCTTTTGTCCCGTAAATCTTGTATCACTGAGAAATCAAGCCGTGATGGCCTTGTTTATTTCGTGAATGATTGTTTCTAGCTTCCCCCAAACACCTTGTCCAGTTTACCCTAGGACACCCCTTCGCGGGTAAAGATGGGCAAGTAATCCACATCATCCTTTTCCATAAGCAAGTTTTGCTGGCGAAATCAGAGATGGGTTCACATATTGCGCCATAATTGAATCAGCTCATTATACCATCCAAATCAAACCCTTTCATCAAACCCCTTTATCCTTATCCCCTCTCTCCTGTCCAAAAACCCTCTCAAAACAAGAAACCCCGCTCTCATTTTGAGAAACGGGGTTTGCATCTCGCCTAAATCATTTTGCCCCTTCTTTTGTTTGAAAAGTGTAAACAATTATTCTTAGACATTATAGATTTTCTTATTCCTTTCGCTACAGCTATTAGCTTTTTACCAAAGGTAGCCCTGAAAAGTCAAGGAAAGAGATACTTGACAATTCCATCTTCTTGAAATAGTGTTATTTTACTCAGGGAGAGGCGGTGAGTAGAGGCTGGGATGAATTTTTTTCTGGTGATAATTCTTGCCATTTTAGTTGGTAATTACCTTTTGGATTTGATCGTTGATACATTGAATGTGCGGCACGCGAGAACAGATTTGCCTGAAGAATTTGAAGGCTATTATGATGCCGAGAAGTACAAAAAATCCCAGGAGTATCTCAGAGAAAATACCCGGTTTGGAATAATCAGTGATACCGTTATTACGCCGATTAGCATTGCCTTTATACTCTTTGGAGGATTCAATATCGTTGACCAGTTCGCGCGAGGCTTCGGTCTGGGGAGTATCCTAACAGGCTTGATTTTTGCGGGGACACTTTTGTTCGCCTCCCAGATACTCCTCATTCCCTTTTCCATCTATAGTACCTTTGTTATCGAAGAAAAATACGGTTTCAACAGAACAACACCCAAAACATTTATCCTGGATATCCTGAAAGGCTGGCTTTTGGGTGCAGTGATTGGCGGGGTCATTTTCTCATCTGTTTTGTGGCTTTTTGAAAAGGCAGGGACACCTGCCTGGTTCTATTGCTGGATTGCGGTAACGGCATTCCAGGTATTCCTCACTTTTATTGCGCCGGTTACTATTATGCCTCTTTTCAACAAATTTATCCTGCTGGAAGACGGGGCGCTCAAAAGTGCCATTGAACAATATGCCAGATCACAAGATTTCAAGATCAAAGGCGTTTTCACGATGGATGCATCAAAGCGCTCCACCAAGTCAAATGCCTTTTTTACCGGTTTTGGGAGATTTCGCAGGGTCGTTCTGTTTGATACCCTTGTTGAAAAGCATACGGTAGAAGAGCTTGTTTCCGTTCTTGCTCATGAAATAGGTCATTACAAGAAGAGACACATACTGAAGTCTATCGGTATCTCTATCCTGACGACTGCCCTGATGTTTTTTATTCTATCTCTGTTTATCAATAACGGAGAATTATTTGCAGCGTTTAAGATGCAGGAGATTTCGATCTATGGGAGTCTCTTCTTTTTCGGTTTTCTCTATCACCCTGTAGGGATGACTCTCTCAATTTTCGGGAACATGCTGTCCCGAAGACACGAATACCAGGCAGATGCATATGCGGTGAAGACCTATAATAGACCTCAATCCATGATTACAGCCTTAAAAAAGCTGAGTGTTGAAAATCTCTCAAACCTGACTCCCCACCCACTCAAGGTATTCCTGAGTTACAGTCACCCCCCTGTACTTGAACGAATCCATACTATCAGGGGACTCTCTATCTAGAGACCTCTGCATAAGCTCTCAAAATGTAGGGAACAATAGGGTCACATTTTAACGGGCAACTGCACGTCAAGTGGCGGCACTAACCGCTCACCAATTGCCAACTCGACATCTTTCGCTTTGCTGAATCTGCAGAATGTTTTACTGTAGATATCAACAAAATATACACTCTGGAATCTATCGAAACCTGACTTTTTAATCGCTGTTACAGAGGGATTATTTGAAGAGAGGACAAATGTAAGGACAGTTTGATACCCTTCTTGCCTCCCATAACAAAGTATGGCTGTTAGTATTTTAGGAAAGAGGTTATTTCCTCGTAATTCAGGTTTTGTAAAGGCATCGTACAGGTATATCTCATTATTTTTCAATCTTATCTTCTTGCCAATTTCCCCTATGTATGCTTCACTTGAAGCCACCCAGCAATAAGAGGCAATTTCCTCTCTAAAGCAAGCAGCACAGCAGATGTCTCCCTTCCTTAACCGATCTTCAAAGATATCACTATTTTGGTTGCATCCATTCATAAGTATTTCTTTAGTGTCAGAGGATTCATCAGTAATAAAATGTATCTCGGCAGAGATATTCTCCCTCACATATGGTATTTCTTTCCTTAGATTGAAAGAGAACAGCAACAGGATTCCATAGTTGATCCAATCCGACTCTTTTTCCTTCGTGTAGAGTTTTGCTAAGTCATTATTAGCCAGCATAATTTAACCCTTGGTTCACTTCTGGAAACTGTAGAACTTTATCAAAAACTCTGCGTCTTTGGGGGATAGGTTGAAATGCAATATAGCTTTATTTACAAGTTTTTGCACAGCTTGATCAGGGTTTTCCTGCAATTGTTCAGAAATCCATTTTACTGCCCTTTTTATGTCTTCACCTTTCGGTAAGATGGAACTCATAGTTGCGTACTCCTTTACGATAGATTCTTTTGTTATATATGGTAAACGTTAACTTTTTTCCCAAAGAAGTTCGTTTGAGCAGGGGATACAATAAACCTTTCCCTCTCTCTTTACTGTCCTGGTTTCCATTGCAGGCTCACCACAGTGATCACAGAGGACTGAGGAATGTATCTACTCAGCACCTGACCCCGATGCTTCGCATCGAGGTTATAAATGAAAGAAACTTGCTCGAGTTTCTTAGGAGGTAAGGCTGAAGTGTCCTAACACAGTCTTCTACCTTCAGTCTATCCACCTTTTTAAGTCTCTGTTTACCTCTGCCAGGAATTCATTCAGTGTTATTATTCTGAACAATGGGTATATGGGGGAGTTCCGATACAAATTTATGGCTGCATCGTGGATCTCTTTCTTGGGGGCAGCGCAGCAATTTTCCAGAATAATAACATTAAAGTCGTTTGCCAGACCATCCCACCCCGTAAACATAACGCATACATGGGTATTCATCCCGCAGACCACAATAGTATCTACCCCAAGGGTCCTTAAGGTCATATCCAAATCCGTTCTGAAGAAGGCGCTGAACCGCCTTTTCTCCAGGATCATATCCCCTTTTTCCGGTTTCAATTCATCTATGACCTCAACCCCGTTTGTCCCTCGGATCGAATGAGGTTTCATCTTCCCCCTGAACATGAAATCCTGAGGAAAAAAACTGTCACAGGCAAATATAATCGGGATATTCAAACCCCTGCTTTCCTTCAGGAGCCCCTGGATATTGGGTATTATCCTTTCGATCTCTAATTTAAGAGCGGGGTTGCTCCCAACCCCACCCTTTAGCATATCTACTACGATGATGGCAGGTTTCATCTTTTGATCATTCTCCCATTTAGGGCAACCACAAGGGATTGCCCCTACCCCTTGACCCCTTGAATCCTTTATTTCAAATTCATGGATATTTCATTTGCTGTAATCGTAAAACCCCCTTCCAGCCTTCCTTCCCAAATATCCAGCCTCTACGTATTTTCTCAAGAGGGGGCATGGACGATATTTTGGATCGCCTAATTCATTGTGCAAGACCTCCATGATTGCCAGGCATGTGTCCAGCCCTATTAAATCTGCCAGAGTTAGTGGCCCCATGGGGTGGTTCATACCTAATTTCATTACGGTGTCTATGGCCTCCGGTTTACCTACCCCTTCATACAAGGCATAAACAGCCTCGTTGATCATGGGAAGCAGTATCCTGTTGGCGATAAAGCCCGGGAAATCCCCTGCTTCTACCGGGGTTTTACCCATCTTTTCTGCAAGCTTCATCACAGTATTAAAGGTCTCATCAGAGGTGGGAAGCCCTCTGATAACCTCCACCAACTGCATCATAGGAACAGGGTTCATAAAGTGCATACCGACCACCCTGTCCGGTCTCTTGGTTGCGGAACCGACCCTTGTAATAGATATGGAAGATGTGTTACTGGCCAGGATTGCCTCAGGTTTACAAACCTCGTCCAGTTTCTTGAAGATATCAAGCTTGATTGGAAGGTTCTCTGTTGCAGCTTCCACTACAAAGTCGGCTTTTGCCATATCTTCCAGCTTAGTGGTGCCGGAAATCTTAGCAAGTATACTATCTTTTTGTTCAGCGGTAATCTTTTCCTTCTTAAGCATCCTATCCAGACTTGTGGAAATTGAGGATATCCCCTTCTTTACAAAGTCATCCTTAACATCATTCAATATAACGTCAAATCCAGTAGAAGCCGCAACCTGAGCAATACCACTACCCATCTGTCCTGCACCAACAATACCAAAAGTCTTGATCTCCATAATATGCCTCCTTATGATTGTTAAAAAGTAACTATTCAGGTAGGCACAAAGGCACAGAGCACCAAAGGCACAAAGCAGGAAAAAACAACGAAACGACCCTGCTCCGCTTTGTGCCTATGTGCCTTTGCCGCTTTGTGCCTGAGTAGTTACGTTAAAAACTACACCTCCACTATAATAGCAGCCCCCTGCCCTCCGCCAATACACAGGGTTGCCAAGCCCATTTTAGAACCCCTTTTCTTCATTTCGTACAACAGAGTCACCAGTATCCTGGCACCGCTGGCGCCTATAGGATGGCCTAGCGCTATAGCCCCTCCGTTAACGTTTACTTTATCTAAATCCCATCCCATCTCCCTGTTTACGAATATTGCCTGGGATGCAAATGCCTCATTTGCCTCTATCAGATCTAAATCTGAAACAACCAATTTGGCCTTTGCAAGTGCCTTTTTACTGGCCGGGACAGGGGCAGTACCCATAATCGCCGGATCCACTCCGGCAGTAGCGTAGGATTTGATTGCAGCCATCGGTTTTAAACCAAGCTCATCTGCCTTCTGTTTTGACATTATTACCAATGCGGCTGCCCCATCGTTTATGCCCGATGCATTGCCGGCAGTAACCGTTCCATCCTTTTTGAAGGCCGGCCGTAGTTTTGCCAATGTCTCTTTTGTAGTGTCGGGTCTGGGATGTTCATCAGTATCGAATGTTTTCACTTCTCCCTTTCTCAGGGGAATCTCGATCGGCACTATCTCGTCTTTAAACCTTCCTTCTTCTATGGCTCTGGCCGTTTTCATCTGGCTTCGAAGAGCAAAGTCATCCTGTTCTTCTCTGGTAATCCCAAAGCTATCTGCCACATTTTCTGCTGTAATCCCCATATGGTACCCGTTAAATATATCCCACAAACCGTCGTGTATCATCAAATCAACCAACTTGTCGTCATTCATCCTGATACCCCAACGTGCCTTATTTATGGCATAGGGTGTCATGCTCATATTCTCTAAGCCGCCGGCGATAATTATCTCTGCATCCCCCACCATTATAGCCTGGGCTGCCAGCATTACCGACTTCAGGCCTGATGCACAAACCTTATTTACAGTATATGAGGGTACTTCCTGGGGTATCCCTGCATCTATTGCCGCCTGCCTGGCAGGATTCTGTCCCAATCCTGCCTGTAAAACATTCCCCATTATTATCTCATCTATCTGATTGCCCTTTAGCCCTGTCCTTTTGACTACTTCTTCAATAACCTTAGCCCCCAGCTTCACAGCAGGTACGTCTTTAAAGGAGCCGCCAAATGTGCCTACTGCTGTCCTGACACCATTTATAATCACAACCTCTCTCATTTTTTAACCTCCTTGCCAGTTCCCCATTATTATGAAATTTGTAACTATTCAGGCACAAAGGATAGTTCAGTTACCAGTTATCGGTTAATTAGTTCATACTGAAAAATTCCCTTTTCCGCTCTCTCGATCAGGTTTTTTGACCC
>PFIF01000179.1 GCA_002782605.1 Deltaproteobacteria bacterium CG_4_8_14_3_um_filter_43_13
AAAAACCGGAAGTCGTGAATCGTAAATCGTGAATGGGTATTACACCTCTTATTTACGACTCGCGACTTACGATTTACGATCATAGATGGGTCAAAAAACCTGATCGAGAGAGCGGAAAAGGGAATTTTTCAGTATGAACTAAATATGTAAGACAACCAATGAAAAAGTATCCCTGGAGCAAAACGAAGGGAAAACAATCTCAAAGAAAATCCCTACTCAATAAATTAGCGATTATAAAAAACAGGCAAAATCCCTTGATATGTTTAGCTTTATATTATATATGTAAACTTACATAGCAAAAAGAATAGAATCCAAAAATATCAAGAACAGGAGTTATTATGAAGATTAAGACAGTCTACGCTATCCCAAAATTACCTAAGAATCTTGAAAAGCTCCGTAAACTCGCTATGAATTACTGGTTCTGTTGGAATTGGGAAGCGGTTTATTTATTCATGAGACTTGGGTTTGTCCCTCAATTAGGGCAACAGAAAAACTTCTGGGAAGATCACTATCATGATCCCATCTTGATGTTGGGTCGCCTTCCTCAAGACATTCTGGATCAGGCAAACAAAGATGAAAGCTTTTTGGCAAACCTTGAGGATGTCTATGAAAAATTTTCTGACTATCTAAAGGCGCCAACCTGGTTTGAGGAAATACACTGCAAAGAAGAGAATTTTCTAGCCGCTTATTTTTCCAGTGAATATGGTATTGACGAAGGACTGACAATTTATTCCGGGGGGCTCGGAATTCTGTCCGGGGATCACCTAAAGGCAGCAAGTGACCTTGGCATCCCTCTGGTGGGCGTGGGTATCCTCTATCAGGAAGGATATTTTAAGCAATACCTTAATATGGATGGTTGGCAGCAGGAATCTTACCCAAAAAATGACTGGTATAATATGCCTGTAATCCTTGAAAGAGAGGAAAACGGGGAACCAATATTCATCAGCATAGATTATGAAAACACCCCTGTTAAGGCACAAATCTGGAGGGTAGAGGTTGGAAGGGTTAAATTGTATCTTCTTGACACCAATATCCCTGAAAATTCTCCCAATCATCGGATTATTACAAGCCAGTTATACAGTGGAGACAGAGATATCAGAATAAGACAGGAGATGCTCCTGGGAATAGGGGGAGTTAGGGCATTGGAAGCCCTTGGTCTTAAACCCACTGTCTATCATATGAATGAAGGACACTCGGCTTTTTTGGCTTTGGAACGAATTCGCAGCCTTATGGCAAAATATAATCTTACATTTTCCGAAGCTGGAGAGATTGTTTGGGCATCCAATGTATTTTCTACACATACTCCGGTTCCAGCAGGTCACGAGCATTTCGACATAAATTTAGTGAAAAAGTATTTCAACAAATTTGCATCTGACCTTGGGGTAAGCTGGAAAAGGTTCTTATTATTTGGTCAGGAGGAACCTGGCAAGTCCACAACTTTTTGTATGACAGTGCTCGCCCTCAATCTCGCCGCCTTTTGCAATGGAGTAAGCAAACTACATGGCGAAATCTCAAGAAATATGTGGAAAAAACTATGGCCTGCACTTCCTGCAAAGGAGGTTCCAATTACCTCCATCACAAACGGTATCCATCCCAGATCGTGGATAAGCCATGATCTGGGAGACCTTTTTGACCGCTACCTGGGTCCGCGATTTGTTGAGAGACCTCAGGATTTCGAAACCTGGGAAGGCGTTGAACAGATTCCTGATGGAGAATTATGGAAAATTCATCAAATAAGAAAGGAAAGACTGGTTTTCTTTACAAGAAATCTCCTTAAAAGGCAACTCTTAAACCGCGGTGCGAGTTTCACAGAAGCAAAAACCGCTGAAGAAGCTTTAAATCCCCAGACACTCACAATAGGGTTTGCCCGTCGATTCGCCGCTTATAAAAGGGCACACCTTCTCTTTAAAAACCCCTGTCGGTTAATTCAAATTTTGACGAATCCTGAAATGCCTGTACAAATAATATACTCTGGAAAAGCCCACCCGCAAGATAGCGATGGTAAAGAGTTAATAAAATCTATTATTCATTTTATACAGGATCACAACTTAAGGAACCATATAGTTTTTTTGGAAGATTATGATATAAACGTGGCTCGTTACCTGGTGCAGGGGGTAGATGTATGGCTTAATACTCCAAGAAGGCCATTTGAGGCCTCTGGAACAAGTGGAATGAAGGCAGCGGTAAATGGAGTAATAAATCTCAGCGTCCTTGATGGTTGGTGGTGTGAAGGGTATCAGCAGGATACAGGATGGGCAATTGGAAGTGGAGAGATTTATGCAAACCCCGAAGAGCAAGACTGCATTGAAAGCGAAGCTCTCTATAATCTTTTAGAAAAAGAGGTAATACCTCTTTATTATAAAATAGACAGGGTTGGTTTGCCCAGGGAGTGGATAGTAAAAATGAAAAGCTCAATAAAAAAAATAGGGGCAACATTTAATACCCATAGGATGTTAATTGAATATACGGAAAAGTTTTATCTGTCTGCAGGTAGAGGAGGACAGAATCTTTCAAAAGATTCTGCATTAAAAGCTAAAAACCTGGTAGCATGGCGGAAAAAGCTGAAAGAAAGATGGCCTCAAATATACTTGTATGTAGATGAAATAGTCTCAGAAAAAGACATATATGCTGGAGATAAATATCCTGTAAGGGTTAAGGCACATTTGGATACGCTTACCCCTGATGATATAACTATCCAGATTTACTATGGATTACTGGACATTCACGATCAGATTACAGATGGACAAATAGTTGACATGAAACCTGTTGAAAATATAGGAGACGAATATATATATCAAACAGAAATCTCTCTTCCTGCAAGTGGAAGATATGGCTTTACAGCAAGAGCACTCCCAAAACATCCTGATCTTATCCATCCTCTTCATCCTCTTACCCCTCTTCTTAAGACCTGGGAGTAATTATAGTATCCCTTTTCCCTGATTTTCTGGGGTGATAGTGGTAATTAAGGGTTAATCGGAGAACGGAGAACGATTACCATGGACATTGAGTTTCATTACTTTCTGACCGGGCTTATTGCACATAGGGCAGGGTTTAACACAGATGATGCTAAAATAATCGCATATGCCTCACAGTATGTAGACGAGAATGATCTCTGTCTTGAGATTGAAGACAGATCAAAAGGTGAAAAATATTTTAATTACATTAGTCAAACTATGAATATTCTCAAGCCTAAAAATGAACTCATGAGAATATACCCTATCTTCCATTTCATACCCGGGGAACCTGGCGCATGGTCAGCCAGACGTCGAGACGGAAAAAGGCATATACTAAATACAACGCCTAATAGCGAAAATGCAAACGAAATAATTGATGATGCATTCAAGGCAGACGAACAAACAAGGCTTTTCAGGATAGGCATTGCATCACACAGTTACGTTGATACATGGGCACATCAAAACTTTGTTGGCTGGTACGACTACTTTAATAACATTGGTCTAAATGTAAAACCAGATATTGGACATGCTGATGCGGAGCATCACCCTGACTGGGTGAGCCATTTGTGGGTGGACTCCAGATTGGTAGAAGCGGAAACCAATAATCTGCACCGTTTTCTCTCCGCTGCAAAAGAGCTTTTCAGGAAATACTGTGACTACCAGGAGAGGTTGGGAAACAGCAACAATTTTAACAAATGGGCTGACGTTGAAAAAGAGATGATTGGCTTGCAAGGTAGAACCTATACCGGAGATATAAACTATTACGAACAAGAACGCTCTAAAGGATATAAAGATAAGATTGACTGGCTTCCTGATTTTGATGAACGAGAATGGTTTGATGAAGCTATAGAAACTGAGATAAGAGGTCTAAGGGATACTCACGATGGTATTATGGCTCATTTTACATTGTTTCAAGACAAGCACTACTGGAAGGAGGGTATCATTAAAGAAGAAACAAAGTGGTTTCGATTTCAAAGGGCTGTAAAGCAGCATGAGAAATTTGCCATAAAACAATTGTCACCAGTGTTTGCTGAAATGGGTTATAACCTTGCTGAAGTCTAAGAACCCCATGGCCGTTAACGCTTGCTCTGGTATCGGGATCAGGCACTCAGCAGGAAATATTTGAAAGAACCGTAAAAAAACGCCCTGAGGATGTCAACCAAGCATTCTCAGGGCGTTTTGCTTCTCAGGAAGTGGTATTTTATTTACGCCTTTCCAGCTTCGCTCTTGTAGTAAGCCATCAGTATCCTGGCTACTTCCGGACGGGAAAACTCACGTGGCAAATCTTCACCGGCGGCTAACATGTCACGAACTTTTGTACCGGAAAGCATTATGTAATCGTCCTTACCGTGGGGGCAGTCACGCATCATGACTACCTTATCGCACTTCTTGCACCATACAGTATGATCACCCCTGAAAATCTTAATGTCCAGGGCTCCTTTAGGAACATCATCAAAGATAGTCTGTGCATCAAAACCACCATAATAGTCACCCACTCCGGCATGGTCACGGCCAACGATCAGGACAGTCGCGCCCATATTCTGACGGAATATGGCATGCAATACAGCTTCACGAGGACCTGCATATAACATATCAAAACCATAACCCGCTATTTCAACTGAATTGGGTTCAAAGTAGAGCTCTACCATCTTACGTATAGCCGCATCGCGAACATCGGCGGGGATATCACCTGCCTTCAGTTTGCCCAACAGCATATGAATAACAGCGCCATCTGCATTGTACTCTTTCATAGCCATCTTAACCAGCTCTTCATGGGCCAGGTGCATTGGGTTACGGGTCTGGAAGGCAGCTACCTCTTTCCAGCCCCTTTTTGCAATTACGTCCCGAAGCTGGGTAGCGGTACGAAAGGTTTCGGGGAACTCTTTTTCAAAATAGGAATAGCTTAATACCTGGATAGGACCAGAGACCGCGATGTTACCCACTGTGTTGAAGGCATCAACCCCTGGATGCTTCATATCCGTGGTGCGGAAAACCTTCTCTGTCATTAATTTCATCTTATCTGCGCTTATCTCTTCGATTGCTTCAACCTCCTGGATCGCCAACACCGGGTTTCCTTCAACATTGGGGTCGCGAAGTGCGATGCGTTTGGCGCCTTTAATGGCAGAGGCATCCTTGAGTACGTTCAAAACAGGGGTGGGCCAGAATAAGCCAGAAGTTGTTTGCATTTTCTCAGCCACACTTACAGCATCGGCTACGTTCATGTACCCTTTAAGTGGGTTGAAGTAACCAGAGCCTAACATGACAGCATTTCCCGCTGCCGCGGAAGATATTACCACGGAGGGCAGGCCTTCGGCCTCTTTAATTAGTGCTTTTCGTTTTGCATCATCAGCTACATACAACGGATTGAGTTTGTCAGATCCAAACGGTTTAATCATTTTACTTCTCTCCTTCTTTTTTGTCCCTGTTACTGACCCCAGGTAACAAGGACATTCTATGGGTGAATTACTTTACCAGTGCTTTCTTATAACATTGGTTTCTTGGGGTGTCAAGATATTATTGTTTCCACCTCTCTCTCTTTACCCTATTTTCTATATGTTGAACCATATCCCTGGTAGGGGTGCTCTGTCCAAAGAATCCTGTTATTCCCAATTCCAGAAGTTTAGGTCTATCTTCCTCTATGATCCTTCCACCAGCAATGACGCATATATCGCTGCATCCCTTTTCTTTCAGTAGTTCGACAACCTTAGGGAAAAATATCATATACAGGTGATCATTTAAGTAACTCAGGCCAATGACATCAGCGTCTTCTTCCATCGCTGTATTGACTATGTATTCAGGTGTATTGAACTTCCCCAGATAAACCACTTCCATGCCTGCTTCTTTAAGCACATGGCTCAAATATATGATCCCTCTATCGTGGCAGTCCAATCCAGGCATAGCCACCACTACTTTTATCTTTCTGTTAGAACCTTTCATCGCATAATTACTCCTCTTTTACAGATAGTATCTGGTTGATAATTTTAAAGGATTCAAGGAGTCAAGTGGTCAAGGATTCAAGTGAAATGTTAAAAAACTACATGGCACTTATTAAATCCTTAAAAACCCGCCAAAGGCGGGAACCCCCGAATCCTTTTAAAGAGAGTACTGCAAAATCTTATAAGGATCGTAGCTCGCACCATTCGCTTCACGAATCACTCCTAATATCTCCCCCAGGGTTGCTTTTGCCCTTAATGATTCCATCATTAACGGTACCAGATTGTGTCCCTCACCCTTACCGGCGCCCTCTCTCAAGTTTTCCAATGCATCTTTTGTTTTCCTTTTATCTCTTGTCTCCCTGAGTTTCTTTATCTTATCTTCCCTTTTCTTGGAGGTGGTCATTTGTTCTTCTAGGGGCCTATCTCTACCAACCTCTATTGGCACCTCTTCCTCCTTTGAAACGATAAACTCGTTCATCCCTACTATAATCCTCTTCTTTTCTTCTATCTCTTTCTGTTCTTTGATGAGTTCCTTGTCCATCTCCGAACCGATCCACCCTAACTCTGTAGCCTTAATAGCACCACCCATATCATTTATCTTATTTATAACCTTAAACATCTCCTCTTCCATCTTGTTTGTGAGGGACTCAATGAAATAGGAACCTGCCAATGGGTCGGCTACACTTGCTACCCTTGATTCATAGGCAAGTATGTTGTGGATATTCAAAGATGTTAAAGCCGAATGCTCGGTGAGGATATAATAGCCTTCATCGTATCCTGCCGGATCAAAGGATTGAAGACCACCCAGGACACATGCCAGTGATTCCAGTGTAACCCTTGCTACATTATTCACTGGCTGCTGCACCGTCAGAGAATTACCTGATGTGTGAACCGATAAGTACAGTCTGCAAGATTCAGGTTTTTTTGCGCCGTATTTTTCTTTCATTAATTTGGCCCACACCCTTCTGGCAGCCCTGAATTTGCATATCTCCTCAAAGAAATCTATATCACAGGCACATCCAAACACATTTACCCTGGAAGCAAATTCATCTATATCATACCCCCTCTTTATCATCCTCTGAATATATTCCTCCATAATCGCAATGGTAAAGGCCATTTCCTGAATGGCATTGGCTCCTTTTTCATGCATGTCATAAGCATTGGGGGCTATCGGGTGCCATCTTGGGGTATTTTTTATAGAATACTCTATCACATCAGTGGCCAATTTTGCTGCGAGATCTAAAGGCTTTGCATTGGTTTCAAACATACTATAGACCAGATGAATCGGTTCATTCAGAATGGAGCCGCTGATCTTCTTAAGATCGTACCCCATATCCTGCGCATATGCAACAAAGGCAGAATATACCACCGTGGCTGCCATACATGGGTTGTTGAAAGAGACACTCACATCTTCCAGTGATATGCCGTCGAAGAGATCGTACATGTCCTGCAAACAAACTATGGAAACCCCACTGACCCCTGCATATCCCTGGGCTAGCGGATGGTCCGGATCAATCCCCTGGTGGGTTATGGTATCCCCGAAACAGTACAGGCCTGAGGCACCCTTTCCCAATAAGTACTTGTATCTCGCATTAGTGTCCGCTGTAGAACCCAGGCCGGTAAATACCCTTCTCGTCCATAATTTACCACGATACATATTGTTCCAGATACCCCTTGTGAAAGGATATTCTCCAGGATTTGCAATTTCATTCTTATAATCGACCCCCTCCAAATCCTGAGGACCATAAACCTCCTTTAGGGGGATGCCGGCCGAGGTTTCTGTAACCGGACAAACATCAAACCGCCTCGTTGATTTGATTTTTTCTTTACTACCCATAACTAATCTCCTTTCTAAAACATCTCGATTCAGAAATCTCAAATATTAACCACTGCTTTTTTCACCAGCGATTTAATCTTCTCCTCCAATTCGGGCGACCTCACCCTCCCATGGTAGTAACCAACTTCATCCAGGTCAAACCCCATAGCCAATCCTACCAACTGAAGATAATAAAAGACAGGGAGCTGATATTCAAATTTCAGTTCCCTCTTTGCAACCAATTGATTCCTGTCAAACTGCTGAAAGCAGCTTGGACATGGAACGACAAAGGCTTCAGCACCGGCTAAGTAAGCTGATTCAACTTTATCTCTGATAATCCTCGATGCGGTCCCTTTGTGTGAACCGAATAAACCAAATCCACAGCAAAGGGTTTTCTCTGGGTAATCTATGATAGTACCCCCCAGCATTTTTACAAGTTCCCCCAGTTTTTTTGGCTGTTCGGGACTGTCAAATTGCATTATCCGGCTTGGCATAAGCAGGTGACAGCCTGTATGGACTGCCAGTTTTATACCGTAAAGTGGAATAGTAACCCTTTGGAGAAGTATGTCAATCTGCTGGTGGAGAATGACCAAATGATGATTGGCTTCTGTGGTTCCCTTAAATATCAGGCCGATCTTTTCCAACCTTTTATTGATTCTTGCCCTCAAGGAGTCATCATCTTTCAAGATCATATTTGCCTCTTTAAGGGTCTGGGTACAGCCTGGGCACAGACTCAGTATCTCTAAACCCTCCTTTTCAGCCAAAGCAAGGTTCCTTGCAGCAACTACCAACCAGGAATACTCGTCCGTAGATCTGAAATCGGCATTAGGACAGCAGGTAAATGCCAACTCTTTAAGCTCTATATCCAATAAGGGTAAAACCTTCCTGGCTACCATCTCTATATGAGGGAGTGCAGCTTTTATTGTACATCCCGCAAATAAAGCGTATTGCTTCATTCTGCTTCCTCTGTTTCTATAGTAAGAATCATAAATAAGTTTACATACCCCTCACCCTAACCCTCTCCCGCAAGGGGAGAGGGAACTTACTTAATATTTCCCCTCCCTTGATGGGAGGGGAAAAAGGGGAGGGTGATAGAATGTAAACTTACTTTAGTCGTTTGCTATAGTAGTTTTTTTAATTCTTCACCTATGGACTCTAGTGGCTCCAGCTTCATGCTCTCTCTTTTTCTGTCTACCGCTGATGAGATAGGATAAGAAAAGCCAGTAGCTATAATTAGCTCTCTGGCATCTATCCTCTCTCTTGGCGCCAGGTTTTGTGAGAATAAAAAATTCTTAAGCTTAAGCAAAACATTATATGGATTAACACCCTGGGGACACCTTTCATTACACCTATCGCAGGAAAGGCACTTCCAGAACTCCTTTGATCTGATGGTGTCCTCCGACCCATATAGTGCCTTTATAATGAGGATTCGAGGGTTAAAGTCCGGATCATATCTTAACACAGGGCAACTGGCACTACAGGTAGAACACTGATAGCATTTCTTTATGTCCTCATTATTTTCCAGTATTTTTCTTCGAAGGTCTGTGTTTATCCTTATCATTGGGATATCCTTTTGTTAATTCAAATCTCTTGTATGCACTCCTCAATCTCTCCTTGTGATAAAGACAGTATACTTATCCTGAATAAGTCTTTGAGCTTCCTTCTGGGCAGACACCTCTGATTTAAAGTATCCCAATCTAACCCTATAGTATTTTGTATTCGAGATTGTGGTGGCCAGGATATAGACATCCTTATATATCTTATCCAATTTTTTCTTTAAATCTAAAGCGTTACTTTCCTCTCTAAAGGAACCTACCTGGATGGTATATGGTATATCATAGTATTTCACCCTCTTTGTCACTTCCACTCTAACCATGGCAATTCCACAATCTACCATATCTAAGGCTCTTGCTGCACCAAAAGAAAGGTCAATAATCCTTCCTTCCACAAATGGACCTCGATCATTTATCTTTACCTCCACAGACCTCCTATTGTCCAGGTTTGTAACCATTGCATAGGTGCCAAGAGGCAGGATTTTATGGGCGGCTGTCAGATCATACATATTATATATCTCTCCACTGGACGTTGGTTTGCCATGAAAATCAGACCCATACCACGATCCAACCCCTGTCTCAACTTCTCTATAAGACGGTTCAGGATAATAGCGGTATTTAGGCGCAGCACAGGAACACAGAACTACAATAATAACCAATATAGACAGAAAAAGGGAGGCTCTAAATTTGATGAACTCGTAAAAAGTCACATTTCCCCTCCCCTTGTGGGAGGGGATGAAGGGGATGGGGATGTAAGTAGTTGAATTAGTGCCTTTTGCACCCTCACCCCAATCCTCTCCCATCGAGGGAGAGGGATTTTTTCGACTTTTTACGAAGCCATCAAATTTGGCATTCATCATTTATCCCAGCAAGGACGGGCGTCAATAAATGTCGCCCCTACAAGTACTTAAAAAGGAAATTCCTATGCAACCAAGTTAATGGGTAAATGTAATCTTTTTAAGATCTGTTACTTCTATCTGAAAGGTACCAAAGGGTACATTCCCATAGAATCTCTGACTCTTATCCACCTCAATCTCTATGGTTTGGCTGTCTATTAGTTTAATCACAGCAGTCACTACACCCTTTCTGCTTTCAAATTCTGCTGTTTTAACCTTCTCGAAGGAAATAGTAACCGTCCCCATCCCCTTTTTACCCAAAAAGAAAACATCCCCATCCCTGCTGACCTGTTTGCATTTAGTAACTACATCTTGCTTGTCGATAAGAGTAGCAGAGAAATCCTTTTCCGGAGTTGGAATTTTGCCAGAGGGTGTTCCTCCCAGCCCTCCCATTCCTGTAATTAAAAGAAATCCTATGAAAAACGCAATAAGGTATAGTCCCCTCTTCATTGCCCCCTCCTTTTCTATAGACAGATTCTCTCCCACGCTTCATATACGCGTTGTTCGATCTCTGCCATGGTACCATTGTTTTCAATGACTACATCAGCATACCCTCTCCTCTCTTCATCTGAGAGTTGAGATGATATCCTTGACCGGGCATGCTCTTTGGTGAACCCATTCCTTAAGCATAGACGATCTATTACCGTATCCTGATCTGCAGCCACTACCCATACCTGATCCACCAACGGCAGCCAGTCTGCCTCAATCAGGATTGCTGCATCCAATGCTACCACACCTTTGTTCTTGTTTTTTTTTCTTCTTATCTCTATCTCTTCTTCAAACTTCTTGTACATCCTGGGATGTACAATCTGATTCAATTTTTTTAAGGCTGCCTTATCATTGAACACTATACTCCCCAGTTTGGGTCTATTTACAGTCTTATCCGGGAGTAGAATATCCTCTCCAAAGGCAGCAATAATATCCTTCCATGCCTCGGTATTTGGGAGATATATCTGATGACCGATCTTATCGGCATCTATAATTTCAGCACCCAGCTTTGAAAGGATCTCTGAGACTGTGCTCTTACCAGCTGCAATCCCACCTGTAAGTCCAATTACTCTCATCAATTTTTTTGTCCCCCTTTCAATGATTGTAACTGTTCATGGTTCTCAGTTCACGGTTTACGGTTTTTGCTCAATGAATTGTAACTGTGAACTGCCAACTGTGAACTGTTAACGTTTACTATCCAGCATATCCATGAAGTTTTCTATCTGATTCCTAACCTGATCCCTGTTATAATCCCTTACGTCAGAAAGGTCACCCCCTATCAGGAGAGAAGGGATACCAAACTCCTCAGAAATTGCATCCATTACTGCCCTCTGACCACCACAGAATAGCCTGCATCCACGATGAGAATAGATAATCATCCCATCTATCTTGTAATCTCTGACCATTTCTTTGGTGATGTGAATCCTATTTTCAACAATACCATTGAAAAAATTTGAAATATATTTTCTCGCCAGGCTATCCAATGGATTTTCCGGGTCCAGATCACCAAGGTATATGTAATCCATATCTGACTTAACCAGTACCGCCCCGAACTCCTCAAAGTAATTCAATAGGCTTGTATCATAGTTAATAATAGGTCCAAGCCAGAGTAATCTGTGCTTTTCATTCTCCACAATCCCCTTTCCTTCCTTAACCCGTTCTTTAACTTCATTCAATAACATTTGATAAAAACCAACAGCCTCTCTGGTTCCCATCATCTGCATCAAGGGGTAGATAGTTGTTGCCTCTTCAGCCACACTCATAGGGCAGGGCACAGATTTTCGCAGTTCATTTATCTCAAGCCATAGATCATTGGCCTGTTTGGCAAATCCAATGGTCTCCTTAAGCCTGTCTTCATTAAGGGGTTTGTGTGTCAACTCCTCAATGATGGAGATCAACTCCTGGAGTTGGTACCTGTAGTATTCTACCTTTTCTTCCTCAATAACAGACACCCCACCTTCGGAGGTATTATAGGGAGAATCTATAATATAATATGGAATCCCAAATCGTTCTGTTACAGGTATATGGACTTTGACTCCCCCATCACATGCATTGGTTGCACTTACAAAAAAATCCGGTTCTGGTATCATCAGTTCTTCCCCAGATAAAGCGAATCCAATTACAGCCCTGTGAAAAGAGCATGAATTCCTTGTGTATCCCATACCCTCGGCTAATTCAAGGTAAGGCACAATCTTCTGTTTTATTGCCAAAAGAGACGAAAAATGTTCGGTCATCATGGGAACCACATCCATCGCATGCAATAGCTCGAATGGTGCCATAAGTATGGTCCAAACAACCAGCCTCTTATCTATCTTAGCCTGTCTTGCCCTGGCATAATAGTCCTTTGCCAGGGGCCACACCAGCCTTGCCGTCCTCAGTTGTTTCTTTGAGCTACTCAAACTTTCTGAACTCATTTCTTCTCCCTTAATAAATATCAGCCTACTATTATGATGGTCTCGTAAAAAGTAAATTTTCCCCTCCCTCGGCGGGAGGGGATTAAGGGGAGGGGGAAATAACATCCGGAAATACGGTCACTTATCACCCCCACCCTCCCCCATCAAGGGGGAGGAGATTTTGGACTTTTTACGAACACATCATTATGAATCTTATGAAATGTTTTTAATCACGTTAAGTGCAATAAAGCTTACTTCACTGTTTTTTAGCGGTGTTGCTGGTAATGTCCAATTACCTTCCCCAATGCCTCGGCCCCTCTTGAAAAGCTGGGAAAGCTGACGATACCATGTTTTAAGAGATTTTGTTTCATCTCGATTGCCCCTATCTCGACCTTTGAAGGAGGGATAACAACTATGATAGGTTTCCCCGACTTCTTCCTGAAATTTGCCAGCGTTGTGTAAAAGTATTCAGCAAAATCAGGGAATGCCTCTTTAAACCATTCCATCAGGTGTGCAGACATCTCAATAACAATAGAATCAATATTCTCATCATTGTCCAAAATATCCAGGGTTATATCCAGGAGCCTTTCCCTGCTGGGGATGTCATCTCTCCCCAACAAAGCCCGGCGAGTACTTTCAGACAGTGACAGGTTTCCTCCCAGATCAATGGGATTTCTATAGCTCGCCCCCACAATAGCAAAGATGGAAGAAAGCTCTTTGTATGATCTCTCTGTGAGCAATGGAACTGTAAAGCCCTGCTTCGTAAAGACATCGGTCATATTGACACACTGTCCTCCGCTAAGAGAGACCAGGCCAACCCTGTTCTTCTTAACAGCAGGTGCATAGAGTAACATCATAACCGTATCAACCAACTCTTCCAGGTTGTCTGTTTTGATGGCACCACACTGTTTGATGACTGTCTCCCACATAAGGTTCGATTCTGCCATGGACCCGCTATGGGAAGCAGTAGCCATTGAACCTTCCCTTGTCTGACCACCTTTCCAGATGAGGATTGGTTTTACCTTCGTTCCTTCCCTAAGCAGATTGAAGAAACGCCTCCCATCTTTGATGCCCTCTATGTAAAGGGCTATAATCTTTGTCTCCTCGTCTCTCAGTAGATATTCACAATAATCCGTGCTGTCCAGGACATAGCCATTACCATAACTTACCAGTTTGCTTATCTCTATCCCATTATTGTGCCCTACTATACTGAAGTTTATCGCATGTCCTCCACTCTGTGATATAAAGCCTACCGAACCCCCATTTCCTGTGTATTGATCCGGTGTATTTCTCAGACCGATTTTGGGATTGAATATACCCATGCAATTAGGTCCAATGAGGTTGAGCCCCCCTTCTTTCGCCATCTTTGTAATCGTATCTGCCAGCTCCATCCCTTCCCTGGTTCTGGTCTCTGCAAAACCAGATGTAAACAGGCTTACTCCCCCTACTCTTTTATGAATGCAGTCCCTCAATATTATCGGGGCTATCTGTCTCGGGACAGCAACGATGGCGTAATCAACAGGATCAGGAACATCTAAAAGGCTTGTATAGTTCTTAACCCCCAGGGCTTCGATGCCAGGAAACTCTCCCGGATCGACATTGACAGAATAAACATTTCCACAAAAGGTAGCCATGGCTCTCAGAAATGAGTAATTATTGTTTTGCCTTTTGTCTCCAATTACAACAACAGACCTTGGATTAAATGCCCTCTCCAACCCTTCAAATTTATCTTCCATTCCAATGCCTCCATTTGAGCTTGAGGTTAACCTTTTTACTGACGAAACACCTCCGCCTTAAACCTTCCTGCCTTCAGTTCTTTAATGAGGTCTTTTTCATTCTCGATCCTGTTTTCAAATATGGTAACAGACCGTCCTATCTCTATATGAGAATGGGCGTCACTTCCTCCAGTACCTTGCAGATTGAGCTTCTGGCAGACCTTTACAGTGAACTCATTTTCAAGATCGCTGTTTTGTCCATTGAGAGACTCGATGGTGTCCATAAATTTCAAGAACGGTTTTTTACATGCTTCTTCAACGCTCAGTGTCAGACCCGGTATGAAAAACTCTTTCCCCTCTATGAATGCCCCCCGAAAAGGATGAGATGCGATCATTACCCCTTCAACCCCATCGACCAATTTTCTCAATTCCCCGACAGAGACGATACCTGCAATCTCTTTCTCAAGTCCAAAGACCAGAATATCCCCATCCATAGAGGTTACTTCTACACCCCCCAGCACTAAAAAGTTATGTTCTTCCCTCAGCTTATGGATTGCATCTGGAGCCCAGATCTTATCATGCTCTGTAAGACAGACGCCATCCAGGCCTATCCTCTTTGCCTCTTCTATCAATTCTACCGGATCCAGATCGCTGCACCTTGAAGTCGGCTTTGTATGAATATGCAGATCAATAATCATAACATCTCCAAAAATGCCTGAATTCTTGTCTTTAGCTGACCTAACCCCAATGATGGGTGCTCCAGTTCAACCTCCAATACCGGGATATTCTTCTCCTCTAACCTTTTCCTTTGACCTACGAAGTCATATTGAAAGGTATCACAGAACATGAGTCCATAGAGAATCACACCATCAACCCTATATTCTTCTATCATATTAAACACGTATTCAAATCTGGGGAAAGGGGGTTCCATACAGGCACAGGGAACCATATTAAGGTATCGAAGTCCAATAGCGGCCAGCGGGTTTTGATTATTTTCGACACTGTCCCAGAAATACCTTGTTCCTGAACATAGGTCATCGGTAACTACCTCAGCTCCACACTCCTCTACCAATCGAATAAATGCTGCATTATCCATTATGCTGCCGCTGATCATTAACCTGGGACCAGGGTTGGAAGAACTCTTTCTCGGCACAAGTTCAGCTAAAAGCTCTTTTAGAAGCAGGTTGTTTTGATCTTTAGGCATTATCATGCTCGATCGAATAATATCAGATACCTCCACCCCGGATAGCGGGGGATTGTCTCCTGCCATAAGGCGATGGATCTGTTTTAACAGCATACGGTTTTCATTGCAGATATCGATAGCCTCCACCAGAGAAGCCTCAGTGATCTCTTGACCCGATAAATCCTCCAGAGATTTTTTTAGCTTTTCCAATTGCCGATAATGATACAGTTGAGAAGAATCAGAAATTTTATGAGGATGGTCAAGCAGGTAAGAATAAGGTGCCCCTACATATATCCGCCAATTATCATAGAGTCTGCAAACGGCATCACAGGTGTGGGCAACAATAATACCATCCAGAAAGTCATACTTTTTTTCTAAGCCCTGGCTTAAACACCCCCTAAGGTAAGGACACATATTGCTTTGCAGATAATCATCCCCTCTGCTTATGACACCTTCATGCCCTATAATCCTGATGGGGAGGAAACCGGCAGCGTAAATAATCTCTTCAGGGACATAGTTGCATACCCATCCAATTATCTTTTCCCCCTGATCCTTCCATTTCTTTATGGATTCATTCTGAGGAAATGAGTTTAACTCATCCCTCAACCTCTCCATACTATCAATTGAATTTACCACCGTTATCCCTCATGGTCTAGGTTTGATGAGATATTATATTAACCTGTGCACTTTATACACTATTATTTTTACCTTATAGGTTGATTTTTTGTCAAGGAACTTCTACTGGGTATTGATAATAAATGCTTGAATCAATAAATGATGGCTTTGTAAAAAGTCGTCATTCCGGCGGGAGCCGGAATCCAGAGAGCATATAAATACTTGAAAAAACTGGATTCCCGTTCCCCGCTTTCGCGAGGACAAGCTTCACGGGAATGACAGAATATGGGGTTTTCAGACTTTTTACGAGCCCATCAATAAATGGATATTTTAAAGGCAGATGGAAAAGAAAGAGAGGTTAATTTGAATAATCATAGGTTAAACCAGAAGGTATAAAAGACAGACGAGGGAGGGTACTGCCAATCCTATTCTCAAAAAATACTTGCTGGGAGATGATAGGGTTTAACAGCCTGAAAGGAAGCCAGCTTTAACTTTAAAGCCACCGGTATAAACCCCATCTGAATAGTCTATTTTTATATCCTTGAAAATCTTAATCCTAAGGGCAGTTTCTGGGGAAAGCAAGAAGTCAATCCCATCTTCTCGGACTATACTGTCATTTTCCTTTGGTTCATCCAGAACCAGGTCTAACTTAGGGCCAGATCATCCCATCCCTTTCATATCCAGTCTAAATAACTTACCTTCGCTTCCTTCCTCTCGTAGTAAATGGTTCAGCTTCTCCTTGGCTTTGTCGGCAATATGAAACATACTTTACTCCTTTGTTAACTGATTATAAAATTACAACCAGGGTACAGGTCAGGGAAAACAGTAAAATAGGAATAAATAGCATGCTTTTTTTGAAATTGGAAGAAAAAAATGTTTATCTGTCAAGCCAATTTAGAAATGTCCAAACTCCAGTCCCCTGCTTTAGCAGGGGCAGACTTGTTGCAGCGTACCCCTAAGTACGCCTCTATCCCTTTGGATTTGGGCGCCTTGCACCTGGAGCTTTTTACGGGCCCATCAATTTTAGGGGATCGAATAAAAGTACGGTACGGGAATGCAAAGCTTTGATGGTAAAGGACACTATGTTTTGTGTGTATATAAATCTACAATAAATTCTTCTTGATTTTGGAAGTAACTACAGATAATATGAAAAGAGAACCACATAATATTGACCCATAGTTATTTTTTATATGGGAGGATGGGTGGAAGATGAAAAATGGCTTGGATACAAAACTTCCTTTAATACAGGATGCGGATCTTGACGGAAAGGTTGTTTTGCTAAGGGTTGACCATAATGTGGTAAAAGGAGGAGTCATAAAAGACCCATACAGGATAGATAGCACATTGGGTACAATCTATAACATCGTGGAAAGGGGAGGGGGCGGCCTATCCTTATGACCCATGTGGGGCGGCCACGTAACAAAAAAACAGGAGAGATAAACTGTACCCCAGGCAATTCTGTAGAGCCCATTGTAGAATACCTGGAACGCAAGCTGCACATAAAGTTTCATATACCAAAGTTCAATATAGATTCTGGAAAAGGGATTCCAGGTATAGATACATCTATAAATCTGGCGATAAAAGACTTAAGGAATAGAAATATAGGGGGTATATATCTTCCAAATACCAGATGGTTTCAAGGAGAAGAGGTAGGTGGAGACGTTCGGCAAAGCTTTGCCCTGCAACTTGCAGGCTTAGCAGATGTCTATGTTAATGATGCCTTTGGGAGCTGGCAGGCCCATGCCTCAACATACGATATTACCAAACACTTGCCCTCATTCGCTGGATTTTTAATGCAGCAGGAGATAAAAAACCTAAGCTATGTATTAGAGCCTACCAGACCCTTTGTAGCTGTTGTTGCCGGTGCCAAATATGATACTAAAATAGAGCCATTAAAAGAAATCTACAAGAAAGTGGACCACCTTATACTAGGCGGTGTCATATACAATACCTTTCTAAGTGCTAAGTATAAGGTGCAGATAGAGGGTATCCCTGAGTCAGAGGTTATAGCAGCTGAGGATTTAGTTGAGACCGACAAGAAGGGTCACAAGATAATAGAATTGCCCTATGTGGTTGAATCAGATACCCTGGAAGGAAGGATTCCAGGGGAATACAGAACGATATCAATTAGGGATTTTAAAAAAGGAAAGGGGATTGGTTACATATTGGATGTTGATCCTAAATCCTTCGAGGACAAAAGGGTCTCAAGCATTATAGGGGATGCCAGGACTATCTTCGTAAACGCAGTGATGGGATTTACCCCTCATTTTACAGCCGGATCAGAGGTGCTGGATAGAACCATTGATCAGAACAGAGAGGCAAGAAAACTGTATGGTGGAGGAGATACGCTACAGGAATTCAAAAACCTTTGTCCTGGCTTGTATTTGGCCGTTCTGGATGATGCCCAGTATTACTTCTTCACAGGGGGAGGAAGCGTACTCAAGGCTATCCAGGAAGGAAGTCCATATGGTATGGAACCCATACGGGGACTGATAGAAAATGGTGGAAAGCTACCCAAGTAGGGAATATTCATTGATTATAAAGATAAAATGTGACACATTATAAAACTCAAATGTCAAATCAAGCACAAAATCCAAATAATAGAAGCATTAAAATAAATATAAAGGAGGGTCGAGTAAGCAGGTTTCAGGCTAAAGAGTTTGAACCGCTTAGTTGAGAATAGAATATGGGCAGTGTTGTGAAGAAGAGAAGGAAAAAGATACGTAAGCATAAATACAAAAAATTACGATCCCGTACGCGACATAAAAGGAGAAAATGATTAATACCTTCAAATTAAATATGTAAATATTTTTGTAATTTTCCCATAGATTATTCGTAATGGGTGTTACTTAACAATTATAGATTTTTTTACCCCGTACCCAGAAAGCCCCGTCCTATGGGCAGGGTGCGGGGTTTACTAAGGGGATTAGATAAACAAAAACACTATTCCTACGGAGGTGTTCTTATGGAATGGAACAAAAAAGAAAAATATATTCAAAGTCTTGAAAATTGGATTGACAGTACCTACGATGAAATAGACTTTGCTGAAAAACTGATAGCCTTTATAGAAGACTCTATGTCTGAGAATGATTTCATCGAAAGGGCACACAAAGAGGCAGAAAGGTATCACAATACCTGTATTAAAGACGAGTTGTATTCGATAATATACAGTATTGTATTGCCAAATAGCTCAAACTGAAAAAATCTTATGGGAGCTAAAGTTGAGTTTAATAAACAGGAACAATTTAAGCTATCTTTACTGTGTAGAACAGTATTTTTTGTCCCTGACCAAAATTGGAACAGCCCTTTCTCCTTTAGATTATCAGATAATTAAATCATGGGAGAAGAGAGGGGTCCCTTTAAACATTGTCTGCAATGCGATAAAGAGAGGAATCGAATCTTTCAAAAAAACCTACGGGCTTAATAAACCCCTGCCGAAATCGATTAAGTACTGTGAAAATTTAGTAGAAGAAGAGTTAGTCAATTACAAGAGGCGCAAAGTAGGAGCCCATTTTAAGCAAGCAGGAGAATTGGAAGAGAAAATAATCATTTTAAGAAAAATAAATGTATTGATTGATAAAATAGCCAAGGTTACCGATAGAGAAAAAGACGAAAAAGTCAGGAAATTATATGCTGCGGTTTATGATAGAACTCTAAAATTAAGTTCCAATATAGATGAAAACTATCTGTTTATATATACAGAAGTAGAAAAGATAGACAAATATTTCATTAACGAATTCCTTAAATTAATGTCACCTGACGACGTAACCGCTCTTATGAAAGAAGCAGAAAAGAAATTATCTTTACATAAAACTAAGATGAATCAAGAGGCATATGAAAGGACTTTTATAAATCTAAGAAATCTTCTTGTTAGAGAAAGGTATGGATTATTGAAAATTGAGATTGGAGATTAACAGTGGGAAAGCGGGTTTGTGATAATTGCAAGGGCAAAAGGTATGTGATTTTTCAGAAGGGGAAGTTTGCCAGGGCAATAATATGCGAAAGATGCCACAGTGTTTGTGATAAATGTGGCGGAGATGGGATCATCTTTAAAAAGGGCGAAAATAACTATACATATGCCAATAAATGTGACTGTACTATGTTAAAAAACAGATCGGTGCTTTTTAATGAGGCCATGATCCCTGCTCAATTTGCCCAGGTTACCCTGGAGGACTTTCAAATCAGTCATCATACCCAAGAAGAGGCTCGAACCAATTCTCAAAAGTTTGTCGACTCTTATCCTATACAGGAAAGAGGGTTACTCTTTATGGGACCGGTAGGGGTGGGGAAAACCCATTTGGCTGTGGGTATTATAAAGAAATTAACCCTGGAAAAGGGTGTTAGCTGTAAGTTTGTTGACTTTTTCCATCTCCTGGCAGATATCAAAGAAGGATATTCCGGGGGAAAATCTGATAAGGAAATAATAGAGCCATTTGTAAAAGCCCCTGTTCTGGTTGTAGATGAATTGGGGAAGGGCAGAAATAATGAATGGGAATCCAACATCCTGGATCAGATAATCTCTAGTAGATACAACAATTCAAATGAGTTGGTTACTATAATTACCACTAATTATACTACAAGGAGAGATTCTACCTTGAGTGTAACCAGAACCAGGGCGACGAAAAATCTTTTAGTTTCGACCAAGGATAAAAATTATGAGAAGGAAGTCTTGCAGGAAACCTTGCAGGAGAGGGTAGGAGAAAGGATCTTTTCAAGGTTGGTAGAACTATGCAGAATCATTGAAATAGAGGGAAAGGACTTTAGGGGGTTGAAATACAGTGAGGATTGATGATGTATGAAGTGTAAGTTTGATGAAGTCGTAAAAAGTCAAAAATCA
>PFIF01000265.1:0-134 GCA_002782605.1 Deltaproteobacteria bacterium CG_4_8_14_3_um_filter_43_13
TGTTACTATGGGACATGCAAGGGCATTCCTGAGCCTGGAAACCCCGGTAAAACAGAGAGAGGCTTACAGACAAGTTTTAAAGAGGGGGCTTTCCGTCAGGCAGACAGAGAAGATGGTCAGGGGATTAAAAAAGG
>PFIF01000265.1:162-6712 GCA_002782605.1 Deltaproteobacteria bacterium CG_4_8_14_3_um_filter_43_13
CAAGGATATCCATTTAGATTCCATTAAAAATGAGCTTATAAAGCGATTTGGGACCCGGGTAAAGATAGTTGCCAGAAAAGGGGGAAGGGGAAAGATAGAAATCGAGTTTTGTTCCCTGGATGACCTGGACAGGATTATAGAAACATTAAAGGGAGATTAAAATTCATTTGCATTCTGGCTACTGAATTCTGAATTCTGGCTCTTCTTTTATACCATATGTAGTATTTTAATTTACTTTTACTACATTATATTGTAAACTAGAAAATATTGAAAAGAACAATTAGTTCATCCTCAAAAATAAAAAATTTCCATTGGAGCAAATATGAACAGTGCTTATAACGCCGACAAAATTAAGGTCTTGCAAGGGCTTGAAGCAGTCAAAAAGAGGCCTGCAATGTATATCGGATCAACAGGTATCAGGGGACTCCATCATTTGGTCTATGAAGTGATTGACAACAGTATTGATGAAGCCCTGGCTGGCCATTGCAACAGAATAGATACTATTATACACATAGATAACAGCGTTACTGTTGAAGATAACGGCAGAGGCATCCCTGTGGACTTACATAAGACGGAAGGGAAACCAGCTGCAGAGGTGGTGATGACCACACTACATTCAGGGGGCAAATTTGACCACGAAAGCTATAAAGTGTCCGGTGGGTTACACGGAGTTGGGATTTCTGTGGTAAATGCCCTCTCAGAGTACTTAGAGCTAGAAATCAGACGTGACGGTAAAGTTTATCATCAGCTTTATGAAAGGGGTAACCCCAAGACAAAACTAGAGGTCATAGGAAAAACCAAACGAATGGGAACAAAAATTACCTTCAAGCCGGATGATCAGATATTTGAAGACATTGATTTCAATTTTGATACCTTATCCCAAAGATTTCGAGAACTCTCCTTTCTAAACAAAGGTATCCTTATTACCATTGAGGATGAACGATCAGAGAAAAAACACGAGTTTCATTACAAAGGAGGTGTTGTATCCTTTGTTGAACACCTAAGTAAGAATAAGACCGTAATACACCCTAAACCCATATATTTTGAAGGGGAGAAGGAGGACGTCTCCATAGAGATTGCCCTTCAGTACAATCAGGGCTATGCCGAAAACATCTTTTCCTTTGCAAATACAATTAATACTTATGAAGGGGGAACCCATCTCAGTGGATTTAAATCGGCCATTACCCGTACAGTTAATTCTTACGCCACCAACAACCAGTTAATGAAGGACCTCAAGGAGAGCCTGAGCGGTGAGGATATCAGGGAGGGGTTAACTGCAGTTATTAGTATCAAACTCCCGTCTCCCCAGTTTGAAGGCCAAACCAAAACAAAACTGGGCAACAGTGAGATTAAAGGAGTGGTAGAGGGCTTTCTCAACGAGAAGTTAGGAACCTATTTCGAAGAAAATCCTGCTATTGCCAGAAAAATCGTGTCAAAAGCCATTGATGCAGCCAGGGCTCGAGAGGCAGCCAAAAAAGCCAAAGAGCTGGTCAGGAGAAAAAGTGCCCTTGAGGTCAGCTCATTACCAGGCAAATTGGCCGATTGTCAAGAAAGGGATCCTGGCAGAAGTGAGTTGTATCTGGTTGAGGGTGAATCTGCAGGAGGATCTGCAAAGCAGGGAAGGGACAGAAGAAACCAGGCAATTCTACCCCTAAGAGGAAAGATACTGAATGTGGAAAAAGCCCGATTCGATAAGATGTTGGAAAGTCAAGAGATAAGAACCCTTATTACCGCACTGGGGACAGGTATAGGTAAAGAGGATTTTAATCTGGACAAACTTCGTTATCATAACATCATCATCATGACCGACGCAGATGTAGACGGATCTCATATCCGAACACTGCTTTTGACCTTTTTTTACCGCCAAATGCCCGATCTTATAGAAAAGGGGTATCTTTATATAGCTCAACCCCCTTTATTCAAGGTTAAGAAAGGGAAACAGAATAGGCACATAAAGGACGAGGCCTCCATGGAGGACTATCTATTGGAGTCTGGAGTGGAGAATGTAAGACTGGTCACGACTGAAACACAGGGCACCATCTCAGGCAGTCGATTGGCAGGTTTAATGAAAAAGGTAATTAGATACAAAAAGATTCTAGAAAAGGTTGAGAAAAAAAGAAAGGATGGAAATATTATTAATATCCTGGCTCAGGATCATGCCTTTACTAAAGAGACATTAAATGACCAGAAGAGACTGACAAGTATAATAGAAGACATTAAGGCTCAAATCGGTGTATTACAGTCAGAGTCTCCTCGGATTGAATTTGAATTATCGGATGATATGGAACATAATTGTTTTAAAGCCAATTGTACCTCCTGGAAAAATGGGGCACCTAAAGAAACCGTTATAGACTTTAGCCTTTTGAATTCACCGGAATTTGAAGAACTCCGAAAGTTGTCTAAAAGCTTCGGAATTACCAACAAACCACCCCTCATCATTGAAGACAATGGAAGCAGATTTGAGGTAAAGAGCTTAGAAGAAGTGCTTCAATACATACTCTCGGTTGCAAAGAAGGGCTATGAGATACAGAGATACAAGGGTTTGGGTGAGATGAACCCGGATCAACTTTGGGAAACCACAATGAACCCTGAAACAAGGACTTTACTGCAGGTGAAGACGGAAGATGCTATTGTAGCAGATGACATATTTACTATCCTGATGGGAGACCAGGTTGAACCCAGAAGGGAATTCATCTATAAACATGCCCTGGATGTCAGGAATTTGGATATATAAAAACCCTTGAGGAGCATATGCATTTACAACAACAGAAGATACCTGTAAGTATTGAAGATGAAATGAAAAAATCCTATATGGATTATGCAATGAGCGTCATTGTAGGCAGGGCGCTGCCCGACGTGAGAGACGGATTAAAACCCGTGCATCGAAGAATTCTCTACGCCATGAATGAGATGGGTAATGATTGGAATAAGCCGCATAAGAAATCCGCCAGGATTGTCGGTGATGTTATCGGAAAGTATCATCCCCATGGTGATGTGGCTGTGTATGATACTATAGTCCGTATGGCCCAGGATTTTTCAATGCGATATCCTTTGATTGATGGGCAGGGGAATTTTGGTTCCGTAGATGGAGATCCGCCGGCAGCCATGAGATATACAGAGATAAGGATGACCCGATTGGCTTCAGAACTTCTGTCGGATATTGAGAAAGAGACCGTTGATTTTGTTCCAACTTATGATAATTCCCTT
Source organism: Deltaproteobacteria bacterium CG_4_8_14_3_um_filter_43_13 (assembly GCA_002782605.1). Taxonomy (GTDB): domain Bacteria; phylum Desulfobacterota; class UBA8473; order UBA8473; family UBA8473; genus UBA8473. The sequence continues at coordinate 3,370 of PFIF01000265.1, forward strand.
ACGGAGCCCACAGTCCTTCCATCGAAACTCCCGGATTTGTTGATTAACGGATCTTCTGGAATTGCCGTTGGAATGGCCACAAATATACCGCCCCATAGCCTGGTAGAAGTGATAGATGGAATTATTGCCATGATAGAGGACCCAGATATTAGCATCGATGACTTAATGGAGTTGGTCCATGGACCTGATTTCCCTACTGCTGGATTCATTTGTGGCAAAAGGGGTATAAAAGAAGCCTATAGAACAGGAAGGGGAATAATACATATAAGGGCTAGGGCAATTATTGAAAGGAATAAGGACAGTGGCAAAGAAAGCATCGTGATTTCAGAGCTTCCTTACCAGGTGAATAAAGCAAGACTGATCGAAAGCATAGCTGAATTATCAAGAAAAAAGAAGATAGAGGGGATATCAGAGCTAAGAGACGAGTCAGATAGAGAAGGAATGCGGATAGTTGTTGAATTAAAAAGGGATGAAATTGCAAAGGCTATCCTTAACCAACTCTATCAATACACCCAAATGCAGGGTAGCTTTGGTATAATAATCCTGGCCATTGTTGGTGGTCAACCAATGCTCCTAAACTTAAAAGAGGTCCTATACCATTTTTTAAACCATCGAAAAGAGATCGTCACAAGAAGAACATCTTTTGAATTAAAGAAAGCGGAGAACAAGGCCCATATCCTTGAGGGTTTAAGGATTGCCCTGGAAAACCTGGACGAAGTTATAGCACTTATCAAAGCCTCCGCGAACCCGAAGGTCGCCAAGGAAGGCCTAATTAGTAGATTTTCTTTGTCTGATCTCCAGGCTCAGGCAATCCTGGACATGAGGTTACAAAGACTCACAGCACTGGAACAGGAAAAAATCATAGAAGATTATATGGAGATTCTAAAGTTAATCGAGAAATATAAACAGATCCTGGCAAATGAAAGGCTTGTTTTGGATATCATTGTGGAAGAGCTAATGGCATTAAAGCAGTTGTATGGTGACGAGAGGCGAACAGAGATTATAGAAGAGGATACGGAAATTAGTCTGGAGGACATGATCGTTGAAGAAGACATGGTTGTAACCATTACCCATAGTGGCTATATAAAGAGAAACTCCATATCCCTTTATCGAAGTCAAAGGCGTGGTGGTAAAGGTAAGATAGGGACAACCACCAACGACACAGATTTTGTCGAACACCTGTTCGTTGCTTCGACCAGAGAATTTATGCTCTTTTTTACAGATAAAGGTAAGGTTTTTTGGCGAAAGGTCTATGAGATCCCCCAGGCTGGAAGGGTATCCCGGGGTAAAGCTATTGTCAATCTACTGAACCTGGGTTCTGATGAAAACATCTCTGCAATCCTGCCTGTACGAGAGTTTAAAGATAACAAATATGTTACTATGGCAACAAGGAATGGGATTATAAAGAAGACCCCTCTCACTGCTTACAGTAACCCCCGTGTCAATGGAATAATTGCCATAAATATTGATGAAGGAGATCGTCTAATCTCCGTAAGACTGACCGACGGAACACAAGATATCTTCCTCGGTACTAAATCAGGGAAATCCATAAGATTTAAAGAGGCCCAGATCAGGAGCATGGGAAGGGTAACCAGAGGCGTCAAGGGCATCAAACTGGCAAAGGACGATGAACTCATTGGCATGGAAATCATAAACAACGATACTGCCATTCTTGCCGTCACCGAAAATGGTTTTGGCAAAAGGACAAAGGGCTCAGAGTACAGGGCTCAAGGGAGGGGTGGTGCAGGTGTAATTACAATAAAAGCCACCCAGAGGAATGGATCTGTTGTTGCCATAAAACAGGTAACCGACCAGGATGACTTAATGCTCATCACTGATCGGGGGAAGATTATCAGAATCAGCGCTAAAGGTATTTCAATAATAGGAAGAAACACCCAGGGAGTGACGTTGATTGATGTAGACAAGGAAGAAAAGGTTGTCGGCGTAGCCAGATTAGCAGATGATGAGCAAAGCTAAAGGAGAATAGAATAAAAAAAAGGAATCGATGAAAAAAGAGATTGGAGTAATAGGAGCAGGGAGCTGGGGAACTGCCCTCGCAAACCTTCTTGCAGAAAAAGGCTATGCAGTTGCCCTCTGGGTTTTTGAACCAGATCTTTGTGAGATATTGAAAAGAGAAAGAGAAAACCCAGTTTACCTCCCAAAATTTATATTGTCCGAGAATATTAAACCTACTACATCTTTTGCTGAGGTCTGCCTGGATAAAGACATACTTGTATCGGTTACCCCCTCCCACGTAGTAAGAGGTGTTATTTCTCAAACCCTTCCATACCTATCTGACAGATCAATTATAATTAGTGCATCTAAGGGAATTGAGAGTGATTCTTTGATGACCATGTCCCATGTGCTTAAAGAGGTCCTGCCTGGCAATTTACATAAGAACATAGTCTATCTATCAGGGCCCAGTTTTGCCAAGGAAGTCATTCAAAAAACCCCGACTGCCGTGGCGGTTGCCTCAGAAAATATGGAGGCGGCCGGAATTGTACAGGAGACCTTTGCAACATCTTACTTCAGAGTTTATACAAATTCTGATGTTATTGGAGTAGAATTGGGCGGGGCAGTAAAAAATGTTATTGCCATTGCTGCTGGAGTGTCTGATGGATTGGGTTTCGGATATAACACGCGAGCTGCCTTAATTACTCGTGGTTTAGCGGAAATCTCCCGCCTGGGTGTTAAAATGGGGGCAAACCCCTTAACCTTTTCAGGACTTGCCGGTTTAGGAGATCTTGTCCTGACCTGCACCAGTGATCTAAGCAGGAATAGGTCAGTGGGTTTCAGCTTGGGAAGAGGTGTCAAACTGAAGGAAATATTGAATGAGATGAAGATGGTGGCTGAAGGTGTAAAGACCACCAAGGCTGTATATCGCATTGCCAAAAACCTGGGCGTAGAGATGCCTATTACAGAGCAAATCTATCGTTTGCTTTACGAAGATAAGCCTGCCAGGGATGTTGTGACTGAGCTTATGACCAGGGACCTAAAGTGTGAATTGGATTCTTACAATGTAACTACTCAGGCACAAAGTGGCAAAGGCACATAGGCACAAAGCAGAGCAGGGTCGTTTCGTTGTTTTTTCCTAACTTTGTGCCTTTGGTGCTCTGTGCCTTTGTGTCTACCTGAGTAGTTACTTTGTGGTTAGCGTTTACCAATTATTAATGGAGTAGCCGTATGGCTAAATCGGGTCATATCTATTTAGGTATTGATGTGGGTTCAGTGAGTGTCAACACCGTGGTGATGAATCAAAACAGGGATATTCTGGAGGAACACTACACCAGAACGATGGGGCAACCTTTAAAAGCAGTGAGAAAGGTTCTTACAGAGGTTCTTT
>PFIF01000231.1 GCA_002782605.1 Deltaproteobacteria bacterium CG_4_8_14_3_um_filter_43_13
CGGTGTCCCGCGCTACTTCAGTCTGGTTCAATATCTGACCGCATCTCAGAGACAAAGCTACCATGAGCCTTCGAAAATCAGGCAAAGAATCAATCTGGGAAAGCTGACGAAGATCTCGCTCCAGATAAGTCGTAACATAGCCTTCCCACCATCGCAGGGCTGCTTCAGATTTTTCCAGCTTCATAAGGGACGGCATGAACCCCTTCCACATCAGGGGAAATGGAGCCACTAATTGAGACTCTATCTTATGCACCCCTGATAACTTTCCCTCAAAGAGTGCCTCCAGCAGATTCGGTGGAGAGAGATTGTTCATCTCACCTGTGGTCATTGGATAGAGTGTGAAATAGATGTCCCGTCCCGCCAGGCTTTCGCTAACCTTTCTCATTAGAAGGATATTTGCTGAACCAGAGAGTATAAACCGATATTTGTTGTAATGAGAATCAACCGCTGCCTTCACAGCATCGAGCAGGTTTGTTGATTTTTGAACCTCGTCTAAAACAACACAATCTGCCCCTGCCCAAAGGGACGTTGGGTCGCTTCTTGACTGAGAAAGGGTATCAAAATCATCTAAGCTAATGTATCGCCATTCGGAAAAAGGGGATTCCTGCTGAAGAAGGGTACTCTTGCCTACCTGACGTGCTCCGGTCAGGACAACGATTGGATGATCTCTAACGGCATCCCGCAAAGGAGAAGCAATCCAACGGGGTCTGTATTTCAATTCAAGATGTGAATGATTATCATTCATGCTATGAATAATATACAACTATAGCGCAGATGTCAAGGCATTTATTCCAACCAAAAAGCAGACCCATACCCCTTGTTTCTTTTGGAAATTTGTCGACAATAAAAACCTGGCTGTATAGCTGTGTAATTTTGATCTAAAAAAAAGGGGGGGGTTGAGGAAAGTAGCATGGTTTCTGAATTTGCTCACAGTGGGTATGGCTAAAGCTACAGGGAAAGGCAAAAATTTACTTGACAGTTATAATGATATATGAGAAGTATTCGCAAAAAGCAGTTTTTCGGTAATGTACTTTTTCAAAGCTGTCTTATTACCTTATAATTTTTTTACTATATAGCTATATGGTAAAGACCCTGATTAAAAAATATGTAACTATTGGCATTTGGGTATTATTCCTTTTACTCTTTAGCCAGAGTGAATCAAATCCCCAGACATCCCCTGATGACTTTATCACAGCCAGGGCTGCTTTTTTAATGGATGCTGATACTGGAGCTATTCTTTACGAAAAGAATCCAGACCTTTCTTTACCTCCTGCCAGCACTACCAAGATAATGACAGCCATTGTTGCGCTGGATAAAAAATCCCCTGATGCTTTTCTCAAGGTGAGTAAAGATGCAACTCTGGTGTCTCCCTGTAAGATAGGAGTTCGTCCTGGTGAGAGCTGGCAGATGGAAGACCTCATATTCAGCATCCTTCTAAACTCCGCTAACGATGCGAGTTTAGTAGTAGCAGAGGGAACTGCCGGGTCTGTTGAAGAGTTTGCCCGTCTTATGAATCGGAAGGCAAAGGAAGCAGGGGCATACAATACCCACTTTGTTAACCCTCACGGTCTTGATCAGAAGGATCATTATACTACAGTTAGAGACATGGTCTTAATTTTTAAATACGCTATAAGTAATCCGATCCTCAGGGAGGTATTAAAAACAAAGTCAATATCAATCAGGGGTCCTGGTTCCAGATTGGTTCATCTTAGAAATCATAACAGGCTGCTGGGCAATTTTGAGGGTATGATTGGTGGAAAGACAGGGTATACATCCCAGGCCAGACTTTGTTTTGTAGGGGAGGCTTCGCGCGATGGTAAGAATCTGCTGGTATGTGTATTTGGTTCACAGGATCACTTTAGAGATGCTGCAAGGCTACTTGATTATGGGTTTAACCGGGATGCAGTAGAAGAGAGGAGCGATAACCTCAGGGTTCAGAAACATGAAAATGAGGTACCTTATAATTTTAAGAGTCGTAAAAAGGGTTATGTTCTTCAGGTTGCAACTTTTTCTAAAAAGAGGATGGCTGCTGATTTAAGACGGACCCTTCTAAAAAAAGGATTCCCCTCATTTATTGAATATGCATCTTTGAAAAATGGGGGCGCCCGCCATCGGGTTAAGGTAGGTCTGTATCCAAACCTGAAAATTGCCAAGAAAACTAAAGAGCGGATAAAGAAACGCTTTGGAATCCACGCTTTAATCCTCCGTCAGTCAGTTAGACCATCCTGAAAAATTACCCCGCACTCAAGTGCGGGGTTGAAAAAGAGGGGGATTAAATAATTCGAATTAGAAGGACGAGGGTAAAGACAATCATTACGACTGCGGTTACCCATGCGATCGCGTTGAAGACATGGCCATTTGTATAACCCATCATCAACTTCTTGTCGTTGATGAGCAAAAGCATGAATATGAGGACAAAGGGGAGAGCCATTCCGTTGATCACCTGCGAGAAGTACATGATCGGGATTAAAGGAACATTCGGATAAAGGATGATCCCTGCTCCTAAAAAGATGAGCAAAGAGTAGACCCCATAGAACTGAGGGGCTTCCGCAAACTTTTTGTTTATCCCTGTCTCCCACCCCAGTCCTTCACAGATGAGATAGGTTGTGGATAAAGGAAGGATAGAAGCGGCAAAGAGGGAGGCATTGACCAAACCAAAGGCAAAGAGATAAGTGCAATATTTTCCAGCCAGTGGCTGAAGGGACAGGGCGGCATCCTTCGCTGTTTCGATTCGGATCCCATTTTTGAAAAGGGTCTCTGCACAGACCAGGATGATGAAAAAAGCAACAATATGGACAATAATCGACCCCATGACTATATCGAATCGAGCGAATTTATACTCCTCTATTTTGATTCCTTTCTCCACAATCGAAGCCTGGAGGTAAAATTGCATCCAGGGTGCGATAGTTGTTCCTACCAAGCCAATGATCATGGTCATCTCAGAGGGATTAAGGCTCAGTTGGGGGTTTATAAATTGTTTAAATACATGCCCCCAATCCGGTTTCACGATGACACCTGTCACAATGTAGGAGAGGTAAAACACGCATGCGATCAGGAATGCCTTCTCCACGGACCGATAGGTTCCCTTCACTACTATCCACCAGACTATAAAGGCACCCAGAGGAACGGAAATGAATCTGTTTACCCCAAAAATTTCCATCCCTGCAGCTAACCCCGCAAATTCGGATATGACGTTGCCCATGTTGGTTAAGAAGATACCGATTATCAGATAGAAAGCGATTTTAGCGCCAAATTTTTCACGGATAAGATCGGACAGCCCTTTGCCTGTCACCACCCCCATCCGTGCACACATCTCCTGGATTATGATCAGGGCGATCATAATCGGGATAAGAGTCCAGATGAGTTTGAGTCCAAAGTTTGCACCGGTTAAAGAGTAAGTGGTGATGCCACCGGCATCATTATCAACATTGGAGGTAATAATGCCGGGTCCCGCCAGAATGAGGAATAGCCCCACCATCCTCCACATGGAGCGTATCGAACCCGAAACCGACCTTGCGTAGCTCTTCTCCATCCTTATCCTCTATCGTGTGACAATACATCAAGGACACTACGGAAACCGATCACTCCCTTGAGACATTTATCTTTATCTACCACAGGAAGTGCTCTAAATCCATACTTCATAAACAACTTAACCACCTCGTCCTGGTCTGTATCCACTTTGACGCTCACCAACCTTGGAACCTCGATTCCGGAAAGGGGTTGAAGGGATTGGGCTGCAAAGATGTCCCGAATGCTTACCACACCCTGAAGCACATTTTCTTCATTCAAGACATAGATGTAGTCTATGATATCCAAATTTGGAGACTCAGCCCTCAATCGGGCAATAGCTGCCTCTACAGTCACCTCTGGTGTCATGCTGAGATAGGCAGTCGTCATCAAGCCACCTGCTGTCTCATCCTGGTGAACAAGCAGCTCTCTCAAGTCTTCTGCCTTCTCCTGCTCCATCTCCCCAAGGATTTCCTCAGCCCTTTCTTCGGAGAGATCTGCCAGGAGATCGGCAGCCTCACTGGGCGACATTTCCTCAACAATATCAGAGGCCTTCTCCACTGTGATCGTCTCCATGAGGGCTTTCTGTATCTTTGGGACGATTTCCTCCAGGGCATCGGCAGCGGTCTCTGTATCCAGGGCATGAAAGATGGCAGATCTGTCCCGCCCGCTCAGGTCCTCAATAATATCGGCCAAATCCGCAGGGTGGAGGGGAGAAAGTTTCTTCTGAGACACACTTAGCCGGAGGAGATCAGAACCGGAGAGGAGTTGAACATATTGCCAGGATATTAACTTATTGGTAAGATCATAAGAGAAGAGCCAGCGTAGGATATGATCCACTGTCTTCTCCCATCCAACTCTCCTCATCAGTCCTCGAAATCCCACATCTACATGAACCAACCTGAGACGGGAATCCATATTAAGGAAGTGAAGATCATTAACCCTCACCACCTTTGCACCAAAGGTGTCAACGATCTGCCTGTCCATTACCTCCTCCCGAACAAGGAAGGTATCTTTCTCAGAAAGGAGGAACTTAAAATCACGGAGTTCATCACCAGAAAAGGTGAGCCGGGGTTCTATTTGAAAGATCTTTTCCCATGGGAGATAAAACCTCTTTCCCCTTGCCTTTGTTCGGATCACAATGCCAATGACCATTGGGTAGGGGTCTCCCCTTTCGGCAACCATATCCAGAATCTTGCCAATCTTCTGTCCTGAAGGTTTATAAACCCTTCGATTCAAAAAATCGCTGAAGAAGTAAAAATCCTTGAGGTTATGATTCATTAATCAACTATTACTCCTGCATTCTATATTTCTGCTCTGCTTTGGGAACATACCATTTAATGAAATTATAGTCTATCCCTATTGGGGCAGGCTTAATTCCTTTGAATCTCTTATGTATTATAGGTAAGGCATAAGGAATGTAAAGAAAGGTATAGGGCTGATCTTCTGCCAGTATCTCTTGTATCCTGAAATAGGATCTCTTCCTCTCCTCTCTATTAAAGGTATGTCTTCCCTTTAATAGAAGCTCATCTACCTCTCTGTTCTTATATGAGATAAAGTTTAGCTCCTTGGGTCTGGTCTTACTTGAATGCCATATATCGTATATATCAGGTTCAGGTCCGGTTGTCCATCCCAGGATAACCGCCTCAAAGTTTCTCTTGTCTATAAAATCATTTACAAAAGCCGCCCATTCGATAATCCTGATCTTAACTTTAATACCCACCATCATAAGCCTGCGCTGAATGATCTCTGCGCATTGTGCCCTCTGAGCATTCCCCTGGTTGGTTATTATGGTAAATTCAAAGGGGACACCATCCTTGTCCAGAGCCCCGTCACTGTTACTATCCTTCCAACCGGCTTCTGCCAATAATCTCTTCGCTTTTTCAGGATTATATTGATATCCCTTTACATTGGGATTATACTGCCAGGTTCCGGATTTATAAGGTCCTGTGGCTATCTCTCCCAACCCCAGCAATATACCGTTGATTATCTCTGTCTTATCTATGGCATAACTGATTGCCTGGCGAACCCGTTTATCCTTAAACTTTGGGTTCGTGAGATTATAAGCGAGATAGGTATAGACAAATGCCAGATATTTGTGTTTGTTAAAATCTTCATTTATCTTATGTGTATCAGTCTGCCTCTCATACTGGAGAGGGGTTAATCCCATTCTGTCTATTCCACCGGCCTTCAGCTCTAAGAAGGTAGTGGCAGGGTCTGGTATAATACGGTATACATATCCATCTATATAGGGTCTTCCCTCAAAATAATCATGGTTTGATACCAATTCAATCTTCTCTCCTGTCTTCCAACTCTTAAATTTATAAGGACCTGTCCCGATAGGATGACGACTTAAGTCGGAGGTATTTATATTCTTGCCTTTGAGAAGGTGTTCAGGGAGAACCACAAGATTTCCCCAACTCCCCAATGCAGGGGCAAAAGGTTTACTGTAACTCACCCTAAAGGTATATTTATCAAGAACAGAGGCATCCTTTACCTCCAAATAATCCCCGGCGTATGCGGTACGGGTATTGGGGTTAATTATGGTTTTATAACCGAACATAACGTCATTAGCAGTAAACGGGGCGCCATCATGCCACCTCACCCCTTTTCTCAGATGAAAGGTTATGGCCAGACCATCTTCTGATATATCCCAGGATTCAGCCAGATCACCCACAAGGTTAAGGTCTTTGTCGTATTTTACCAGTCCGTTGAATATTAATCCGGCAATACCGTGAGAGGCGCTGTCTGAGGACAGCATTGGTATTAGATTACTGGCATCACCAATAGAGCTGTCTATCAGAATATCACCGTAAGCAGGGGGGGCAGGTTTAGAGGTACGTTGAGAAATATCCTCAGGCTTGCTTGAGCATCCCAAAAACCCTAATAAAGCAAACAATATTAAGAGCATTTTAAATGATTTAGATATTATCATCAACGGCCTCCTTATAATGTTGAGAGCTAACGCCATTTTAAAATTAACTCAAATGTGTATAATTTGCAATTAAAAAAGCCCTTGTAAAATCTTCGCCAATTTGATAGTAGTTGTAACTACTCACTAAGGCACAAAGGCACAGAGCACCAAAGGCACAAAAAATACGGTTTACAGTTAATAATTAGTTGATCCTGAAAAATGAAAAGTTTCCTTTGGAGCGAACATGAGCAGGATTTTTGGGGTACCCATCTTGACGAAGCGGAAGA
>PFIF01000115.1 GCA_002782605.1 Deltaproteobacteria bacterium CG_4_8_14_3_um_filter_43_13
AGGAGTTCGAGACAGATTGCCCCTCCGGGGCACTGCTCAACTGCCGCATTATATCCTAAACAACTCCTTACGTGTATATTAAAAAAACTTGACTTTTTTTAAAAAATGGCGACAATGTAAATTACATCCTAAAAGGAGGTGTTATAATGGCCGAGCCAACTAGGGAACAAATAGAAACAAATTATAAAGTTTTCCAAGAAAAGTTGCCCGACCTTATTAAAAGCCATTCTGGTAAGTTGGCACTGATGCATGATGGTGAGGTTGTGGCATTTTTCGATACTATGGCAGATGCTTATACCGCAGGAAAGAAAATATATAAAGAAGATGAATCCTTTTCTATACAGGAAGTCATCAATGCACCAATAAACTTGGGGTTTTTTTCTTATGCCATGTCTTAGTGGAAGATTTGATCCTATACAGGGAATTTTTATTAATATGGCAGTTGCAAAGCCGGGGGCGGAGTTCCGGGGAGGAGTTCCGGGGACAGGGAGTTCCGGGGACAGGATACTTAATTATTAGAAATGTAGAGTGGAGACAAGTGGTTAGCCATTGATATCGGATAAAAAAGATAGCCCAACCAGCCACTCAAGCCGACCGCGGGAACGTTCGGCGGTTTTCATCAAAGCCACTGGCGCGGCGGCTTAGCTTTTCGTTACTGAAGCATACACCTTAGTTCAAACCGCAAAGGAAAAGAATGAAAGATTGGATCTATGATGAATCTAAACATGTTGGTGTCGATTACTCGCAAAAAGACAATGCTAATTCTTGAAATATCATTTTTCTTCAGAACCCTTCACAGCTTTGCTAACCGTAGTATAGTGTATCCCTAAATGATCAGCAATCTCTTTCAGAGTATATCCATATTTAACATGGGCAGCATATACGTTACTGTTTCGTTTGGCTGCTTTCTCTCCTTTGGAAAATAGCTCGGACAAGCCGGGCCTCCTCACATATCGCTGTGCCCTCGGTATCTCTTGTATCTTCTCTTTGTCAAATAAATGCTCCTTGAACTTGTCTATAAACCCCTCTTCGCCCAGCAATATCTATCCTTGAAGGTCTTAATATTACTAACTATTAAGATTTCTCGCTATGCTCGAAATGACAAAAAGGGGGATTGTAACACCGTATCCAGGGGGAGAGAAAAAGCATTTTATACACTCAATTTGAGGGGAAAACCATACAACATCAAAGGACAATTGTTATGGAAGGCTGAATCAAGAGGAAGGTAAAATGTTAAACCTCCAATAAACCCTTTGTAAAATTCTTCTCTTTTACATGCCCAAGAACGGCCAGTGAGAGGTAGTCCTTATTAAAGATCTCCTCTGCCAACTGTATAACTTCCTCTTTAGCCACCTTTTCGATACCATCGATTATCTCATCTACGGTAATAAATTTCCCGAAATAGATCTCACTTTTGGCCAACCTGCCCATCCTGTTATCGATATTCTCGCACGCTAGTATCAGATTTCCTTTAAGTTGTTCTTTTGCCATTTGGAGTTGCCTTTTTTCAGGGCATTGATCTTAAGCCTCCTGAGTTCTTTTATAACCAATTCAATTACCTTCTTTAAGGTATCTCCATCGGTACCAGCATATATTGTGAATAGACCCGTATCGAAATATGCTGACATATAAGAATACACGGAATAAACTAACCCTCTTTTTTCCCTTATTTCTTGAAATAAACGTGAACTCATCCCTCCACCCAGCACAGCATTCAGGATATAGCTTGCATATCTTAGGGGATGAGTTTGTGAAGGCCCCTTGCTTCCAAGACAGACATGAGTTTGTTCAAGTTCTTTTTCTCGAATTAAGACTTGAGAAATTGGATTTGGTAAATCTTTGGCTGCATATCCATCCTCTTTCGGCAGGCTACCAAAGTCATCCTCGATCTTTCTAACAACTTCGTCATGCTTAAGATTTCCACAAACTGAGATGATTATTCTGTTGGAGGTATAGTATTCTTTGAAAAATTCGATTATCTTGGCTCTATCTATAGTACCAACGGTTTCTGGCTCTCCAAGGACTGGATAACCTAAGGGATGTTCACGAAAAAATACCCTGTTAAATAGTTCCTGGATATGCTCCTCTGGAGTATCTTCTACCATGCAGATTTCCTGGAGTATTACCTGTTTTTCTTTATCAATCTCTTTGGGATTAAAGGTGGAATTAAGAAGGATATCGGAGAGGAGGTCTATGGCAAGAGGAAGGTCTTTAGTCAATACCTTTGCATAAAAACTCGTATATTCCTTACTGGTACAGGCATTTAATATGCCACCAACAGAGTCTATCTCTTTTGCAATCTGCATTGCTGTCCTCTTTTTGGTCCCTTTAAAGAGCATGTGTTCAATAAAATGGGATATACCATTTTCATTTCTCTTTTCGTCACGGGACCCAAGGACAACCCAAACACCAATAGAAACGGAATTAACGTACGGTATCTCTTCAGTTACTATCCTAACCCCATTGTCTAAGGTAGTCTTTTGATACATCTTGTCCTGTTCTCTAATTCAAAGAACCTTTCAATCCATTACTCTTTAAGACTCATTCCCAACGCTTCTTTGCGACTGAGTTTGATTCTTCCGGCTTCATCGATACCGAGAACCTTAACTAAGACTTCATCACCCTCATTAAGCACATCCCTTACATCCTTGACCCGCTCTGTTGATAACTGAGATATATGTACCAAACCATCGACTCCAGGAAGAATCTCAACAAATGCCCCAAAGTTCATGATCTTCTTAACCTTTCCCTTATAAATCTCTTCGATCTGAACCTCTTGGCATATCTCTTTAATCATCTCAATTGCCTTATCACCAGCTTTGCTGTCAACTGATGCTATATTTATCTTCCCTGAGTCATCAATGTCTATCTTTGCCCCTGTTTTCTCAACTATATTTCTGATAACCTTCCCACCAGGACCGATTACATCTCGAATCTTATCAGGATTAATCTCCATAGTAATAATCCTTGGGGCATAGATGGATAAAGACTCTCTGGGCTCAGAAATTGTGGCCTTCATCTTATCTAATATATAGAGTCGGCCCTCTTTAGCTTGATAAAGGGCCTTTTCGAGTATATCTTTAGTAACCCCTTTAATCTTTATATCCATCTGAAGGGCTGTAATACCATCCTGAGTACCGGTAACTTTAAAGTCCATATCGCCTATATGGTCTTCATCTCCCAAGATATCTGACAATACAATAAAATCTTCATCTTCTTTCATCAAACCCATGGCTATCCCAGCAACACTGGTTTTTATGGGAACTCCGGCGTCCATAAGGGAAAGAATTCCTCCACAAACGGTAGCCATAGAAGAAGAACCGTTTGACTCTAAAACATCGGAAACAATCCTGATTGTATATGGAAAATCTTCATTCGAAGGCAAAACCCTTGCAATTGCCCTCTCGGCCAAAGCGCCATGCCCGATCTCTCTTCTGCCGGGGCCTCTCAGAAACTTAACCTCTCCAACGGAGTAAGGCGGAAAATTATAATGGAGCAGAAAGGACTTGTAGCTGTCTCCAAAGATGGATTCTATCTTCTTTTCATCCGTTGATGTCCCCAGGGTTGTAGTTGCCAATACCTGAGTTTCACCTCTTGTAAACACTGCAGAACCATGGGTTCTCGGTAAGACCCCAACCTCACAGGTAATCGGTCTTATATCATTAAAGCCCCTGCCATCGATCCGTTTTTTCTCCGAGACATACATCTCTCGAACCAGTCTCTTCTTTAACTCCTCAATATGCTCCTTTATCTCTTCTTCTCTTCCCTCGTATTCCGGTATCAGTTCCTCTATAGTCAGATGTTTGATCTCATCAAACATCTGGTATCTCTCAAGCTTCGCAGGTATCCTTATCGCATCACTGAGCTTTTCACGAGCTATATTCTCAATCTTCTTCTTGAACTCAGGTTCTATTACCTTACTTACAATCTCCCTCTTCGGTTTTCCTGCAATTCTTTTTAATTCTTCCTGAATTGTGAGGATTGGCTGCATGGATTCGTGTCCATACCATATAGCCTCCAACATAACATCCTCGGGAAGCATATTCGCTCCACCTTCCACCATAACCACCGCATCTCGGGTGCCTGCTACAAGAAGATCAAGATCACTTTCCTTTAACTGTGAATTTGTTGGATTACAGATAAGCTCACCATCGATCCGGCCTATCCTTACCCCTACTAAGGGACCTGCAAAAGGAATATCAGAAATCTCCAAAGCAGCAGAAGCACCAATCATTGCCAGGGTATCTGATTCATTCTCTTGATCTACAGATAAGACCGTTGCAATAATCTGGGTTTCATAGAAATACCCGTCTGGAAAGAGAGGTCGGACAGGTCTATCGATAAACCTTGAAGTAAGTATTTCCTTTTCACTGGCACGACCTTCACGTTTGAAAAAGCCACCAGGGATTTTGCCGGCGGCATAATTCATCTCTTGATAATCCACTGTTAATGGCAGAAAGTCAACTCCCTCTCTAACCTTTTTATCTGCTACAGCGGTTACCAATACTACTGTCTCTCCATACGTTACAAGCACTGATCCATTTGCCTGCTTTGCTAATTTTCCCGTTTCAATAGAGAGGGATCTTCCATTTACATCTACACTGACTTTTTCTATCATTTCCAATCATATCTCCTTTACGGATTTGAGGTCAGACCCCAAATCCTTTAATAATGGACCCAACTATAATTATAAAGAGCCTCATTTTCTTATACCAAGTTTCCCAATAATACTTCGATACCGATCAGTATCTTTTCTTTTCAGGTAATCCAACAATCGCCTTCTTTGGCCTACGAGTTTCATTAACCCACGGCGTGAATGATGGTCCTTCTTGTGTACCTTAAAATGCTCCGTGAGATAATTTATCCGCTCACTCAACAGGGCAATCTGGACTTCCGGTGATCCAGTATCTTTATCGTGAACTCTGTGTTTTCCTATCAATTCTTCCTTTTTCTGAGTATCTAACATTACCTTTAATACTCCTTTCCAAGAAATTGTCTAACCGATCTTTATCATATATGCCCTTCTTTGTAAAGAACGATCTTGATGTATGGCTAAGTGTTAAAAACTCGAATCAATTTACAAATCATATCCCACCCATCTTTCTTATCAGTTAATGGGGAAGTTATCAAAGACTCGCCTACGGCGATTAGATCGTCTTTTAAAGAAGTAATCCTTAGTCTTTCTCCTGTTTTAATATGGAATAGACAAATGTCTTTCACATCGTCGACTATAATCTGTTTACCATGCCTAACCCTTCTTGCCAGATCGTCATTTACCTTTATTTGAGGCAAGTTATTTAAGGCTTTATCTAATGGTATTACTTTGTCTTTTACTGCCCCATTTTTCAACAGGACTTCTAACTCATCTAGAGAATGAGAATCTTTGATATAAAAGCTACCACTTCTTATCCTTCTCAGCCCAACTAGGTGGGCACCACAACCCAATCTCTTGCCAATATCAGCACATAATGTTCTAATATAAGTACCTTTAGAACAGGACACATTAAATGAAACATAGGGAAGGTCAATCTTGGTAACATTAATTTTGAAGATGTGTATCTCCCTCTCTGGAGTATCAACGTATATACCTCTTCTTGCCAATTTGTAAAGGGGGGTCCCTTGATACTTTAAGGCTGAAAACACTGGTGGCTTTTGCTTAATATTACCTTCGAAGCTTATAAAGGTATCAATTATCTTATTATGATCCCCAGGAATCTGACAAGACTCTCTAATTACTCTACCAAACAGATCCTGGGTGTCTGTTTCTACACCCAGCTTTAAATCTGCTTCGTATTCCTTGTCATCGTTTATTAGAAATTGAACTATCTTGGTCGCTTCATTTATGCAAATAGGAAGAACACCAGTAGCCAGAGGGTCCAAGGTGCCTGTATGCCCTGCTTTATGAACCTTAAGTAACCTTTTCACCCTCTTTACAACATCATGAGAAGTAACCCCAGATGGTTTATCAATAATTAATATACCATTCATTAAAAAATACCTAGACTAACCTTCTACTAATAGCCTCAAAAACCTTCCCCTTTACCTCTAATAGACTGCCTCCGACATTCCCACCCGAAGCATTAGGATGCCCACCTCCGCTGAATTCCCTTGCAATATCAGCAACATCAACATCTTTGTTGGATCGAAAGCTAACCTTATAATAATTCTTGGATACCTCCCTGAACAAGACTGCCACTTTTACACCCAAAATGGATCTAGGGTAGGTTACTATATCTTCTGTGAGTTCTGGAGTAGCCCCTGTTTTTTTTAACATTGAAAGCGTTGCCACCACGGAAGCTATCCTTCCATTGCCTAAAATCTCCAATGTATTCAACACCAGCCCCAGTAATTTAAGCCTAGAAACAGGCATTTCTTGATAAATCTTTTCAGCAACGTTAGACGGATTGACCCCTATTCTAACCATCTCACTCGCAATATGAAAAGCCCTCTCAGTTGTATTAGGATTGCAAAAGGCACCGGTATCTGTTAATATGGCAGTATAGATGTTAAGAGCAATCTCATATGTAACCTCAATGGGAATATCCTTTAAAACAGCATATATGAGTTCTGCAGTGGAGCTGGATTGTGAATCAACCAATCTTATATCACCAAATCTACTATTAGTTA
>PFIF01000289.1:0-16148 GCA_002782605.1 Deltaproteobacteria bacterium CG_4_8_14_3_um_filter_43_13
AGCCCTTTAATATCTATACTCCTGAGTTCAAAACCCTCTCTTGGGATAATCTTTGATTCTATTCCTCCCTTTGCCCCGACAAAGACACAGATACTTTCGGGGTTTCTTCTCTTAAACTCCTCTGCTAAGGCTATACCAGGGAAAAGATGACCGCCTGTACCTCCTCCAGCAATAAAAACCTTCATTGGGTTATCCCTTTTGTCCAGTTGATGGGTCCCAGTTTACAGGGTTCAGGAAAGGACACCCCGACCCCTGTAAGCTTCTACCCCTTCTTCACCTGTGAGGATATGTTTAGTAAGATTCCCAAGGCTATTAGATTAATTACCAAGGACGATCCACCATAGCTAATGAAGGGAAGAGGAATTCCCTTTGTTGGAAGAAGTCCTAAAGTAACCCCCATGTGTACGGCTGCCTGTAACCCTATTAACACAGTTATGCCAAGGGCCAGATAAGTGCTGAACAAATCTGAAGAGCGAATGGCTGTACTTATACCTCGGTAGACAAATATAAAAAAAGCAGCCAGGATCATAAGTGTCCCTACTAATCCCAATTCTTCACCTATAACGGAGAAGATAAAATCTGTATGAGGCTCTGGAAGGTAAAATAGCTTCTGTTTTCCCTCCCCCAAACCCCGTCCAAATACCCCCCCTGAACCAAAGGCATAAAAAGACTGGATAATCTGGAACCCTGAATCACTGGGATCCACCCAGGGATTTAGAAACGACAGGATTCTTTGACGACGATACGCTATATTTGCTATTAGAAAGTAAATAAGAGGGGCAGCCGACAATAATATCAGGGAAAGATGGGACAATCGTACACCTGCGGCAAATAACAATGCAAACATAATAGCAGCGATACATATTGATGTCCCCATGTCGGGCTGTTTAATGATTAAAGAGAGCATAATACCGGTAACAATAAGGTGGGGAAGAATCCCTACAGAAAATTTTTTGATATTCTTCTCCTTATTTGCCAGAGAGGAGGCCAGGTAGATTATCAGGGCAAGTTTGGCAAATTCAGAGGGCTGGATAGAAAAAGGGCCCATCTTCAACCACCTTGTTGATCCCCCAACTTTAACTCCGATTCCTGGTATTAATACCGCAATCAAAGAGAGTAAACTTATCCCCAGAATCAGATATGCTATCTTCCTGTAAAATTGATGATCTATTCTTGCCACACCAATCATCATTAAAATACCAACTACTGCAAATAGAATCTGTTTTTTCAGGAAAAAGTATCCGTCATTAAACTTTCCTGATGCCATTATGGCACTGGAGCTATACACCATAACAATACCGGTCCCGACCAGCAATAAAGTGGAAAGCAGCAATATGTAGTCAAATCTCGACTTTACACTCATCTGTTCTCTATCCAATTTGATATGCCTTAGATTTTAGCTTCCTGACAATTGCCTTAAATGCTTCCCCTCTTTCTTCATAGTTATTAAACATGTCATAGCTTGAACAGGCAGGAGACAATAAGACAACATCTCCATGGGAAGACTGCGACCATGCCAGTTCCACAGCTTCTTCCAGTGTGTCTGCTTTAAGGGATTGGGTCAGAGAGCCTAATGATTTCAGGATTATCTCCTTTGCTTCGCCTATCAGTATTAGTTTCTTAACCCTTTCCTTGACCAACTCATTCAGGGTTTCATATCCTGTCCCTTTGTCTCTTCCCCCTGCGATAAGAATTATGGGTTGTTCAAAACTCTCTAAAGACTTCTCCACTGCACCAACATTGGTTGCCTTGGAATCATTATAGTATTTCACTCCAGAGATCTCTTCTACAAATTCCAGGCGGTGTTCAAGCCCCTTAAAACTATTCACAGCATCCTGGATATCCCCAGGGTTACATCCACATATTTCCGCAGCAGCTATGGATGCCATAATGTTGTCAATATTATGCACCCCTCTTACCTTTAAGGATTCTGTACTGTAACGATGTTTTTGCTTGCCGATTTCTGAGATAATGGAATTTCCATCCAGGTAGATTCCCTTATTCATCCTCTTTTTTTGGCTAAAATATACCTTTCTTACATCTTTGAATGAATTCATCATCTCTGAAACCACAGAATCATCGGCATTTAAAATAGCGAAATCCCCTTCCCTTTGGTTGAGGAATATTCTTGCCTTAGCTGCAATGTAATCCTGATATGAAAGGTACCGATCTAAATGGTCAGGAGAAATATTCAGCATTATAACAACCCTTGGTCTGAAACTCCTGATACCTTCCAGCTGAAAACTGCTAATCTCCGCAACTACATACTCTGCTCCCCTCCCAAGCTCTATATACTCGATCAGGGGATTGCCGATGTTGCCTCCAACAAAGACCTTTTTGTGCGCCCTTTTAAGGATCTGACCTATCAGGGTTGTAGTAGTGGTCTTCCCGTTGCTTCCAGTGATTGCTATAATTGGAGTTTTAATAAAATTATATGCCAGCTCTATTTCAGATATAACCTCTATCCCTCTTTTTTTTGCCTCCCTGATCGGCTCGATAGACATCGGAACTCCGGGGCTTAAAACGATGAGGTCACAGTCCAAAAAGGTCTCTATCTTATGTCCTCCTGCCTCTATCCTAATACCCAGATCCTTCAGTTTTTGAACATCTTCACCTAAATCATCGATTGACTTCCCATCCGTAGCTGTTACCACCCCTCCCCTCTCCTTCAAAAAACGAGCGCAGGCTACACCACTCTTCCCTAAACCAACTACCAGAAATTTCTTCTCTTTTATTGTAATCAACATTTTCCTCTTAAACCGTAACTACTCAGTCACAAAGTGGCAAAGGCACTAAAAATACGGTTTACGGTTAACAGTTTACAGTTAATAATTAACCGATAACTGATAACTGGTAACTAAACTATTCTTTGTGCCTTTGGCGCTCTGTGCCTCTGTGCCTACCTGAATAGTTACCTTAAACCTTTGTTGTAAGCGTTCAGATGTCAGCCGTTCAGGGTTCAGGGTTGCTTTTCTTCGGGCTGTTGCCCAAACCTTTGAACTCTGAACCTTTGAACCTGTAAACGGTTACGATTATCTTAATTTCAACGTACTTATAGCAACAAGGGCAAGTATGATTGCTATAATCCAAAACCTTACGATAACCTTTGGTTCTGCCCAACCTTTTAACTCGAAATGATGGTGGAGAGGGGCCATGCGAAATATACGTTTCCCTCTCAACTTATAAGATCCAACCTGAAATATTACAGAAAGGGCCTCGATCACAAACAGCCCACCCACAATAACCAGAAGCATCTCCTGTTTAGTAATCACTGCCACTGTCCCCAATGCCCCACCTAACGAAAGGGAGCCAACATCTCCCATAAATATCTGCGCCGGATAGGTGTTATACCAGAGGAACCCCATACTGGCACCTAGTATTGCGCCGCAAAAGACTGACAACTCCCCGGTGCCGGCTATATAAGGTATCTGTAAATAATTGGCGATCTTAATGTGACCTGCGAAGTAAGAAAAGAAAAGGTAAGTAGCGCTTGCAATCATCACAGGACCTATGGCTAACCCATCCAATCCATCTGTCAGGTTAACTGCATTTGAAGCGCCAACCACAACAAAAATGACGAAGGGTATATAAAACATGCCTAAGTCGGGATGTATACCCTTGAAAAAAGGAACACTAATAGAGGTACTGAAGTTAGGATACAAGTAAAGGAACAACCCTATAAGCAAACCAATGAGTATCTGTCCTCCCATCTTATACTTAGCCCTCAACCCAGTGGAATTCTTCTTTGCCAGTTTTTTATAATCATCGATTATCCCAATAATCCCAAATCCCAGAGTGCTCAGTATGGCTACCCAAAGATAGGAATTTGTCAGGTTCCCCCATAGTAAAATAGATACAGTCAGGGAAAAAAGGATCAGTGCCCCCCCCATAGTGGGGGTACCATGTTTCTGAATATGGGAGGCAGGGCCATCCTCACGAATCTGCTGGCCAATATTAAGTGAGCTGACTTTCCTGATAAACCAGGGCCCCAGAAAGAAACTGATTATCAGGGCTGTCAAAGCTGCATAGATAGTTCTGAAGGTAATGTATTTGAAGACATTCAGGAAGGCATACACAGTATGAAGTGGATACAGAAAGTGAAAAAGCATGGTCTATGGTCCTTTGAACCGTAACCGTTCACGGTAATTACAACAGCAGGCTTAAGCCCGCTGTTATATAAAGCTTGAAGCATTTTTGCCAACCGTTAACTGCAAGCCGTAAACCGATACCCTTTATCTTTGTGCAGTCTTTAGCCACTTTCTCCCCTCCAGTCTGAAGTCTGAAGTCTGATGTCTAATGTCTGATTGGTAAGCTCTTTTATAATAAGTTCCATCTTCATACCTCTCGAACCTTTTACTAAAATGCAATCTCCTTTAGTGATAATGGCTCTTAGCTTTGCGGTAACATCTTGATGCTCATTTTCCATATAAATATTTTTTTCATTCATCCCCCCCTCAGAGGCGGCCAGGGCAATATTTACGGAATTCTTCCCCAATGTAAACAGATAATCGATCCCTAACCCCGAAACCATCCTGCCGATTTGAATATGAGCGGACTCAGTAAATTCGCCTAACTCTAACATGTCTCCCAAAACTGCTATTGTTCTTCCCGTCCTTTTGAACCCTGTTAGGGTTTTGAGGGCTTGCCCCATAGAGTTTGGGTTTGCATTGTAAGTATCGTTTATTATCGTATAACCATCTAATTCCATAATCTCCATACGACCAGGCAAAGGTTTAAATCTTTCCAATCCTTCTTTAATAATCTCCAATCCCACACCCAGAGATTGAGCAACCCCGGCTGCTGCCAATGCATTATAGACAGTGAAAACCCCATAGAGCGGCAGATCGATAATAGCATCTTTATTCTCAGCAGCGAGCCGAAAGCTAACTTTACCCGAATCGGATACTGACACATCCTTCGCCATAAGGTCGGCATCTCCACTCATACTAAAACCAATCTTTCTGCACTTACATTCAGCAGCCAGTTTAAGAACCATGGGATCATCCTGGTTGATGATGGCAAAGCTGTCCTCTCTCAAAATTTTAAATAGCTCTCCCTTTTCTTCCCTTACATCTTCTACACTCAAAAGCCCCTGAAGATGCGCCTGCCCGATATTTGTTATAACAGCCACATCCGGCACAGAAATCTCAGACAACCTCTTTATCTCTCCCCTGGCGTTTGTACCCATTTCCAGAACCGCTATCTCATCTTTCTTACTGAGTCTCAACAGGGTCATGGGAAGACCTATTAGATTGTTGAAGTTCCCCTCTGTTTTCAATATGTTGAAGGTGATTTCCAGTATGCTGCCGATCATCTCTTTGGTGGTAGTCTTTCCGTTGCTGCCGGTAATACCCACAATCGGAATAGGGTGTTTCATCCTCCAAAAATGGGCAATATCACCCAGGGCTCTTAATGTGTCATCAACTTCTATAACAGTCCATTCACCCTCCCATCCCTTATCTTCTAAAGAGCTTCTCTTTACTATCACACCATTGGCACCCTTCTCATAGACCTGGGGGATAAAATTGTGTCCGTCAAAGCGTTCACCCTTCAGGGCTATAAAGAGTTCTTCCGGTTTGATGGTTCGAGAATCAGTAGAGATATTTTTGAAGGGGACAGAAAGAGAGCCGTGAAGAAGTCTCCCCCCAGTGATTTTCAAAACATCGGCAGCCGAGAATTTATAATTGAGTTCAGACATTCAGAAGGGCTCTCCTCTTTACCCTCTCAGATATTGCATTTCTGGCTTCCTGCCGATCATCAAATGGTATCTTTTCGTTTCCCACAATCTGATAGTCTTCATGCCCTTTACCGGCAATTAAAACCGTATCTTGATATTTAGCTATATCAATAGCAAACCTTATTGCCCGAAGACGGTCAACAACGGTCACATACCCTTTTTTACAGGAATTTACGGTTAAATCATCCACACAATACTTTCTTATGCCCAATCTTTTGATTCCTTCCTCGATTCCCTCGATTATAGTATTGGGATCTTCTGTTCTGGGGTTATCCGATGTTATTATGGACAAATCACTGTATTTGCCCGACACTGCCCCCATAAGGGGCCTTTTCAATCTATCACGATCTCCTCCGCACCCAAACACCGTGATAATCTTTCCTTTAGAAAGGCTTTTTATGGTTGCCAGAGTCCTCTCCAATGCGTCACTGGTGTGGGCATAATCAACTATTATGTTAATACCTTCTCCGTTTTCTATGCGCTCGAATCTGCCCGGGACTTTATCCAGACTTCCTATGCCCTTCTCTATATACGGTAATGAGACACCCTGACCTATCGCCACACTTGCAGCAGCCAGGATGTTGTAGAGATTGAATTCTCCAATAAGGGGAGACCTGATATTTAAACTGCCCTTGGGGGTGTTTATCCTGGCAGTTGTCCCGTCTAAAGCAAGCTTAATATGCTCCGGGAAAACCTGAAATTTGTTTTTAACTCCGTATCTGATGATATTTGGTATGGTGTTTAAGGCAAGATTTTCACTAAAGGGATCATCCGCATTTATTACTGCACAAGAACCTTTTTTTTTGCTGCTTTCAACCAGAAGATGGTTGAATAGCTTAGCCTTGCTGCTAAAGTAATGCTCCATGGTTTGATGATAATCCAAATGGTCTTGAGTAAAGTTGGTAAACACACCTGCATCAAACTGGAGGGATTCTACCCGTCCTAAATCCAATGCGTGGGAAGATACCTCCATAACAACATGGGTAACCCCATCCTCCACCATTTCAGCCAACATACTTTGAAGATCAAGGGATTCTGGTGTAGT
The DNA here is from genome assembly GCA_002782605.1 of Deltaproteobacteria bacterium CG_4_8_14_3_um_filter_43_13. Taxonomy (GTDB): domain Bacteria; phylum Desulfobacterota; class UBA8473; order UBA8473; family UBA8473; genus UBA8473. The sequence goes on from PFIF01000289.1 coordinate 6,783, forward strand.
CATAGATGCTGGAATTGACTTACCCCCGTAACAGTAGTTTATTGTCCCCATGATCCCTGTTTTAAAACCTGCCTCTTTGAATATGGATCCAACAAGATAGGAAGTAGTGGTCTTCCCGTTGGTGCCGGTAATGCCAATCAGGGTGAGCTTTGAAGATGGATCTCCATAAAACCGAGCGGCAATCTGTGCCAGCGCCACTCGAGAATCAGGGACCAAAATAATTGTGGCATCTTTTATATCCTCCTGTATCTGCTCAACCACAACCGCCCTGGCACCTTTATCAATAGCCTCCTTAACAAAGTTATGACCGTCAAACTTGGCTCCCTTTATTGCTACAAATAAAAAATTTTCGTCTATCTTTTTAGAATTATAGGAGATACCAGCCACCTCCAATGATCTCTCTCCTATGACCTCTTTATCCTCTATAATCCCTACTAAATCATTCAGTTTCATTTGTCTGCCTCGTGATTCACGATTCACGATTCACGATTCAGGGCAAACACATAGGTTTGCCCCTACGATGACGGCTGCTGGAATTTAACCCAACACTTTTCCCCATCATTGACTATGCTTCCTGGCCTTAAACTCTGTTCGACTGCCCTGCCACTTCCTATGATCCTGATATCTATTTTGGAATCGTGTATCATTCTAAGTATCTGCCTAATACTCATCCCGGTAAAATCAGGAATCACAAATCCCCCAGATTCAACTGCTCCTTTCCCTTTGACATCCGAATTCTCTAAGTCTTTATGCCCACTGAGTTCAGCGGGTACTTTGGAAGAAACGGGATTGCTTTGGGCAACAACTTGGGTGGGAAGTATTCCCAGGTAATGCAGTGTTTCTTCCGCAACCTTCTTAAAAACTGGTGCGGCTACCAGGCCTCCATAGGAAACCCCCCTGGGCTCATCAATTAACACTACTATTGCCACATTAGGATCATCAGCAGGGGTGAACCCCATAAACAATGCTATATACTTATCTTTAAAATAACCACCTAAAGATGGATTGTGTTTCTGGGCTGTTCCAGTCTTGCCAGCGACCTCATATCCATCTATAGAAGCCTTGGTACCAGTTCCGCCCTGGAGCACTGTAGTTTTCATTATAGATGTAACATCTCTGGCTGTTTTTTCGGAAATGACCCTCCTTACTATCTGAGGGCTGAACTCTTTAATAATTTTACCTTCGGGAGAAACAATCTGTTTTACTATGTATGGTTTCATTAAATCCCCCTTGTTAGCAATCGCGGACAACCCCCTGATTAATTGGACGGCAGAAACTGAGACTCCCTGTCCGAAAGAAATCGTATTAACGGAAATCTGTGACCACTCATTGGGCGGACGAATTTGTCCCTGAGTTTCCCCTGGTAAGTCTATACCTGTTCTTTCTCCAAAACCAAATTTCCTTACGTATTCATATAATCTTTCCTTACCAAGTTTTTCCCCTATCTTGCCTGCACCTATGTTACTGGAAAATTTTATTATGTCCTGCAAACTCAACCAACCATAGGAATGAGTATCATGAATAGTCCTTTTAGCCACATTATATGAACCGTTTTCGCAAAAGAAGGTGTCTTTTTGAGACACAATACCTTTTTCTAATGCCGCTGCTGCTAAAAAAACCTTAAAGGTTGATCCAGGTTCAAAGCAGTCAGTAACCGCTCTATTTCTCCAAGATGAAGAAGGATACTTCCCGAAGATATTCGGATTAAACTGAGGTTCAGTGGCAATGGCCAGTATCTCTCCGGTTTTAGGGTTCATAGCAACAACAACACCGCCTTTAGCGTTGGTTTTGACAACTGCTTCTTTTAGTTCTTTTTCGGCTATATACTGAATAGTTTTGTCTACAGTAAGTACTAAATCATTGCCCGCTTGTTCATCCCTTTGCTTTAGACCACGACTCAATATTATCCTTCCCAAAGCATCCCTTTCTACAACTGAGTATGTGGTCTCTCCTTTAAGATAATCGTCATACTGAAGTTCCAGACCTTCCAATCCCCTGGAATCCAATCCAGCAAATCCGATAATATTTCCGGCTGTTTCACGATTCGGATAATATCTTCTGCCTTCTTTAACGAAATTGATACCACTAAGCTTCAGGTTCTTTACCTTTATTGATTGGTCTGGAGACACTCTTCTACTAACCCAGGTAAAGGGTCTTTTAACAGTAAACTTCTCTGCCAGTTCTTTTTCGCTCATTTTGAGAATTGGTGACAATTCTTTTGCAGTTTTATATGCATCGCTTATCTTTATAGGTTCAGCGCATATAGAATCTACATCGATACTTATTGCCATTTCTTCTCTATTGCGATCATATATGACCCCTCTTTTGGGGACTACGGATATAACCTTCCGATGCTGTCTTTCAGCTAGCTGACTAAGCCTTTGACTTTCCAGTATCTGAAGTTGATAAGCCTTAGCTGAGATTGCAACAGTCATCATAATAAAAACTACAAAAATAATAAACACCCTAAATTTCAACCATTTCCTTGACTTATCAATCATTTTAGATTCTTCTCCGAATTAGTTGGGAGAAAGTGGTACAGGATTCGAGGATTCAAGTGTTTGTTTTCCAATGATTTTATTATGAATATCCAGACACAACTGATAGAACTTTTGCCAAACCTTTAATTCTCTGTAATTTTTAAACATTTCGCTCGAATCCTCGAACCCTTGACCCCTTGAATCCTTGAATCCTTCTTATCGACCAACTCTTTGGGAGATGAACCTCATTTTAATACAACCAATTGGTTTATTTTAGGAGATGTCAGTCTTAGCTCTTTCTTTGCTATATCTTCAACATGGTATGGTGATGTTAGGGTAGCTATCTCTAATTTCAATTTCTTATTCAATTGGAGTAGTTCGTTTTTCTCTTTGTTTGATTGACTGATTTCATAGCCCAGGTTGACAATCTTGACTTGGGACCATACATAGAATAGAGAAGAAAAAATTAATACCGCAGCGACAATAAGAGATATACCAATCGTACTTGAATCTTTTGTGTTTATGCGCCCATCTGAAGGCAGCCTCTTTGAAATACTCTTGTCGAATTCATTGAATATAAGTCTCTTTGCAATTGTGCCCTGCATAAAACCTCCTTAAAAATAAAAAGTTATATTCTTTCAGCAACCCTTAACTTTGCGCTTCTCGACCTGGGGTTTTCCCTTATCTCATCCTCCGATGGAAGGACTGGCTTCTTTGTCAACACCTTGACCTCACTCTCCTTTTGACAATTACATTCTGGCATACCAGGGGGACAGATGCATCCTCTCTCGAGTAATCTAAAGGACTGTTTAACAATCCTATCCTCAAGGGAGTGAAAGGATATGACACAAAACCTCCCCCCTTTTCTCAGGAGATCAATACCTACCTGAATAGCAGTTTCAAGGTTTCTAAATTCGTCATTGACAGCAATCCTAATGGCCTGGAATGCCTTAGTTGCCGGATGGATTCTTTTAGGACGAAATCTGGATGGAATTGCAGCGCTGACAATATCTGCCAATTCTACGGTTGTAGATATCGGCTTGTGTTTTCTGTAATCTGCAATAGATCTTGCAATCCTTTTCCCAAAACGTTCTTCACCATAGTTCCACAATATCTGTTCAAGTTCAGGTATGGAAAAGGAATTGACCAAATCAAATGCCTTGAGTCTGGAGCTTTTGTCCATGCGCATATCGATTGGCCCTTCAAGTCTAAAGCTAAAACCCCTATCTTCATTCTCTAGTTGAATCGAAGATACCCCTAGATCAAGTAATATTCCGTCAACCTCATGTACTTTTAGATTTCTTACAATGTCCCCAAGGTTATTAAAATTATCATAGATTATCGTTACCCGATCTTGAAAATGATTTAATCTATTTTTGGCAACTGTAATTGCATCTTCATCCCAATCTATTCCAATCAATCTACCATTTGGTGAACTACACTTTAATATCTCTAATGAATGTCCTCCACTGCCCAATGTCCCATCTATATAAATCCCGTCCTGATGGCAGTTCAGGTATTCCACTGCTTCTTTTACCATCACTGGAAGATGTTCAACATTACTCCTCTTCACCAAAGCTCTTTACCGCATTCTCTACGGAATCATAACTATTAAATTCGTTATCAGCACCTGCTACCTTGAAAATATTTCTCAAATAATCACTTACTCCAACTAATTTTAAATCACCGTGATACTGTCTTAATCTTTGCAGTCTTTCCACAAGGATGTTAATAGTTAAGTAATTGATATGTTTAGTATTTTTTAAATCAAGTACTACCTTGTGCCTATCCTTATCCATAAGGGATGAAATAATATTCTTTATTTCTTCCATCTTTTCAATGTCAACATCTCCATTAACATCGATGATTAAAATGTCATTGATATATCTTTGGGTTAACACAAGTCATTCTCCTGACGGCAGACTATAAACCCAATTCTCCCAAGGCATCACTGATCTCATCAAAGTTTTCTTTAGCCTTAGCAATCTCCTGTTCCCATTTTTCCTTACTCCAGATTTCGATCTTCTTTGTCATCCCTGCAAAGACAATATCTTTCTCCAATTTGGCGTACGCCCTCAAAGTGGGGGGCAGGAGTATCCTCCCCTGTTTATCTATGGTACATTCTGTTGCTCCAGAGATAAAGAAGCGTTGAAAGGACTTAACATCCTTTTTTACTATTGACATAGAACTAACCTTATCTTCTAAGAGTCGCCATTCATCAAAAGGATAGGCTACCAGACATCCGTCAAAGTTGGTAATCACCAACCTATCATCGTATCTCTCGTTTAGGACTTCCCTAAATTTTACAGGAAGACTCACCCTGCCTTTTGAATCTATAGTATGTTCGTATCTACCACGAAACACGACAATACATCCTCCCTGTGCCTATACTTACCATACAATACCACTTTATACCACTTTGTGGGACGAATATACATTCTTATATTCTTGATGTCAAGAAAAAATTAAAAAAATTTTCTCAAGACAACAATCATCATTGCTTTAACTCAATATCTTGTGTCGAACTGGAGATTATATCTAAATATGGTACTTTAAAATGCCCGAAAATATAAAAAATATAAAAAAAGATTCAACCACTTTTCTGTTTTTTCTCTTTTTTATGGGTCGGTTTCAGGTATGGAGTATTCCTGTTCGTGTAATATCAGGGATATATAGCTTCTATGAGAAAAGATAAATAATGAAGGGGAAAGCAAAGAAGGTTGGCAAGATAAGAAAAAGTTTGACAATGCTTTAAAACTCGTTAAAAATAGAGACCATAAATAAGTGTTCATACACTCTCAAACCTTTCTTAAAGTTAGTTTTAAAGAGACGGCAGCAGGGCGGGTTAACCAAATAGATGGGTGCTTGAAAGGAGACACCTAATTATGATCATATTGCTTTTGTGGATTGTTGTAGTTAGCGCTTTAACCTTGATGGGCTCCTGGTATGCGAAAAGGTACAATCAGCCGGATTTCCTGATAGTATTGTTCGCTGTTTTTACAGTATTCAGTAATTTGGCTGCTTCAAAGATTGCGACATTTCATTTTGGCTCTGCAGATTTCTTTGCACCTGCAGTAGTGCTTATCTTTTCAGTAACCTTCCTTCTGACTGACATTGTTAACGAAAAATTTGGGAGAAGGGAAACACATCGAATGATCTTTATCACGTTCTTTGCCCACGTTGCTGTCGCTATCTTTTCATGGTTAATACTCTCCCTGCCTGCAGCACCTTTCTGGACGGATCAAAAGGCATTGTCTTCGATCATTGGTTTGGTTCCAAGGATAATTTTAGCGTCATGGATCGCCTTTTTGGTTAGTGAAAACCTTGACGCTTATATTTATGATTTGTTTAAGCGCATTACAAAAGGGAAGCATCTGTGGATGAGAAATGCATTCAGTTCATTGCCATCAATGATCGTTGACTCTATATTGTTTGTGACCATTGCTTTCTGGGGGATTCAACCAGTCAAACCAATAATCGTAGGCCTTATTGTAATAAAATGGCTGGTAGGGATTATTGATATTCCATTCATGTACCTGAACAGGTTCATTCTATATAAAAAGTAAGCGGTCAGTATTTAGGGATCAACTCAAAAATTCAACTATTCCCTTTTCCTTATCCACTGATACAAGGAGAGATCTATGCTTAACATAAATCAAGGAATCTTCAAGGCCTACGACATTCGAGGAATCTATCCCGAAGAGATCAATGAGGAGACAGTCTACAGAATCGCTCAGGCATATGTAGAGTTCGTTAAACCAAAAGAGGTTGTACTGGGAAAGGATGTCCGGCTTTCATCTCCATCGCTATGGCAAGCTGCAGCCCAGGGAATAAACGATGCCGGGGTTGACGTGATTGATATCGGTACCATCTCCACTGACATGCTTTACTTCTCTGTAGCAAAATATGGATTTGACGGAGGGATTACCATTTCGGCTTCTCATAACCCGGTGCAGTACAATGGAATGAAGCTGGTAAGAGAAAAGGCAATCCCTATCTCTTCTGATACAGGTCTTAAGGACATCCTGGAGATCGTCCTTAAATCTAAAAAGACAACTGCAAAGAAAAAAGGTCAGATAATTGCAAAAGACATTATGGAAGACTACATCATCCATGTCCGGTCATTTATTGACGTTGATAAGGTTAAGCCGCTAAAGATCGTAGCCAATGCCAACTTTGGTCTGGCTGGAGAGGTCGCTAAGAAATTAACCAGTGATATGCCGCTGGATATAATCGGGATCAATTTTACTCCTGATGGAAGCTTCCCCAAAGGGCGTCCTGATCCTCTCATACCGGAGAACCGTCAGGAAACTATCAGCAGAATAAAAGAAACAGGGGCGGATTTTGGTGTTGCCTGGGATGCGGATGCTGACCGTTGTTTTTTCTTCGATGAGACAGGGGAGTTTATTCAGGGATACTTTATTACTGCCCTTTTAGCCAAAACCTTCTTAACGAGATACCCGGGAGGCAAGATAATCTTCGATCCAAGGCTTACCTGGGCCAATATTGATACAGTCAGAGAAAATGGTGGCATCCCGATAATCAACAAGTGCGGTCATGCTTTTTTTAAGGACAGAATGAGACGTGAGGATGCGGTATTCGCTGGGGAGATGAGCGGCCATTATTACTTTCGGGACAACTACTATGCCGACAACGGTATGATACCCTTTATGGTAATGTTAGAAATCCTGTCTGCCTCTGAAAAGACACTGTCAGGAATATTAGCTCCTTTGAAAAACAAGTACTTCGTCTCCGGGGAGATCAATAGAGAGGCTGGAAATACACAAAGGATACTGGAAATTATGGAGGAAAAATATAGAGGGGCCACAGTAGAGCATATAGATGGACTGTCTGTTGAATATCCTGATTGGAGGTTCAACTTGAGGTCTTCTAATACCGAACCGTTATTGCGCCTCAACCTGGAAGCCAAATCTAAGGAGCTTATGGAAGAAAAACGAGGCGAAATAATCAAACTAATAGATCAAATAGAAAACGATTTTAATTGAAATGGAGAATAAAAGATGGGAACAGATTTAAAGAGTAAGGTAGCTTTGATTACAGGCTCTAGTAAGGGTATAGGAAAGGCCATTGCCCTTAAATTTGCCGAAAATGAGGCAGATGTAGTCATTAATGGCAGGTCCCCAGATGCTGGTATGGAGACAGTAAATAAGATAAAGGATATGGGAAGGCATGCAATCTTTGAAAAAGCCGATGTAACTGTCTATAACGAAGTTAAAGAGATGGTAGATCGTGTCTTAAAAAAGATGAAAAAGATAGATATACTGGTCGTTAGCGGGGGGGTTATCAGCCATGGAAATGTCATCACAGCCCCTAATTTCTTCAGGGAGGTTGACCCTGACACCTATATAGACTTTATTAACAGTCAATATTTCAGCAGGTTGTACTGTGTCAGAGCCGTCCTGGATCACATGGTTGAAAGGAAATCAGGAAAAATCGTACTTATAGGAACCGATGCAGGACGTTGGCCTACCCCAGGAGAATCTCTGCCTGGTGGGGCAGGGGCTGCGCTGGTTTTGACTACAAAGGTTCTGGCCAGTGAGTTTGCCAGGTGGGGAATAAGGATTAATACCATTTCAACCACAGTTACAAAGGACACACCAGGTATAGACTATGTTCTCTCCTGTGGACCTCCAGCAAAGATATTTCAGAGGGCTATGGAAAGGCAGCCATTCCCCATAAATGCAAATGATATTGCAGAAGCTGCTCTATTTTTGGCATCAGAGGCTTCTGACCAGATTACCGGCCAGACTCTTAGTGTTAACGGTGGGTTATGTTTTCCTGGTTAACCAGGACCAGTTCTTGCTATCCTGGAGCTTATCAACACCTCTCCCAAAGGGAAGCGTTGGCATTCCCAAAACCACCGCACAGGGTGGCAAGACCATGCTTTGCTTCGGCTTTCTCCTTCTTCATGATATTATCCAGGGTTACAATAATCTTTGCTCCAGATTCTCCAAGAGGGTGTCCAAGGTGGATGGCTCACCCCACACACACAAAGTATACTGATTAAAGCCCTTTGAACAGCGGTTCTCTCTTTTCTAAAAATGCCCTTACTCCTTCCCTATGGTCCTCTGTTTTGAGGCAGATACTCTGGGCATTTGCCTCTAAATCCAGCTCGCTCGCCAGATCCATATTGAGCCCTTTGTAGAGTATCTCCTTTATCATGCCCAGGGCTATGGGGGCCTTTTTCGCTATCTTCCCTGCAAGGTCATAGGTGGCTTTTTCCAGTTCTTCAGGGGGTACAGCCTTATTTACCATCCCTATCCTTTCGGCTTCTTTCGCGTCAATCACATCTCCTGTAAAATATAGCTCAAGGGCATTTGCCGTACCTACCAGTTTGGGAAGGAAATATAAGCCGCCGTAGTCAGAAACCAACCCCATATTTATAAAACTTACTCCCAGTTTGGCATTATCAGAGGCAATCCTCATATCACAAGCAAGGGCGATATTACATCCTGCCCCTATAGCATGACCATTTATAGAAGCAATGACAGGTTTTTCCAGATTTCTAATCTCGGTTATTATCCTATGGGAGACACTACGAACAAATGCCCTTCTCTCTACAAGAGGTACCTCCACACTCATCTTCTCCATCTCTTTAATATTTCCACCGGCACAAAATGCCCTTCCTGCACCTGTTATAACCAATGCCCCTATGTTCTTATCGCCTCTTACGTCTTGAATGGCATTGATTATATCCTCTCGCATACTACCACCCAGGGCATTGAGACTATCGGGTCTGTTGAGCACTATGGTAGCCACTCTGTTCTCTTTCCTGAATATTATATCTTCGTACCTCATAGCTATTCTCCTTTCTTACTTTCCTTTGAATTCCGGCTTTCTCTTTTCCAAAGCTGCTTTAAAGCCA
>PFIF01000289.1:16168-20641 GCA_002782605.1 Deltaproteobacteria bacterium CG_4_8_14_3_um_filter_43_13
ACCTCCACTTCCATCCACAAAAGCGCCTGTCCCATAGATTTCCCTGTCTGATCCAGCCGAAGGGTCCGGGTTGCACCTCCACCCAAGATTATTATATTATATTTATTGAGGTAATTTATTTAATTTAATTCGATTTGTCAAAAAAAATGACTAAAAAACAGTACAAAAAGGAAGGGGGTAAAGAAACTTATCCTTCCCCCAGAAACCAGTGTCGGGTTTTAGGGTATTGAAAGTTCTTGACCCTCAATCATATATGGAATAGAATTCTAACTGTTCAGGTTATTAATTGTTAGATATAAGAGGTCTCATGAACAAATCAAATATTAAAGCTGCGGCTATAGGCGTGGATCTGGGGGGCACTAATCTTAGGTTAGGGATAGTGGACCAAGAGGGTAGGATTCTTAAGAGTCTAAAGAGGCCAACCCTGGCTAAGGAGGGAAAGGATAAGGTAATCAATCGCATAGTAGACCTATTAAGAGATGCCATTGAAACCTCAAAACAACTTTCCGGAGAGGTCAAAGGGATATGCATAGGAGCCCCAGGATTTCTCGATACTAAGAGGGGAATAATCAGAGAATCTCCAAATTTACCCGGTTGGAAAGATGTGGCATTGAAGAAGGAGATCGAGAAAAGAGCACATTTCCCTTCAATCTTAATCCAAAATGATGCCAACGGTTTTACCTATGGTGAGTGGTGGAGAGGAGCCGGAAAGGGTTACAACAGTATGGTAGGCATTACATTAGGTACTGGAGTAGGCGGAGGGCTGATATTGGATAAAAAGATATGGTCAGGAGAAGATGGTGCGGCAGGAGAGATAGGCCATATGATAGTGGAGCCCTCTGGACTTAAATGTCAATGTGGCAGATACGGTTGTTTAGAGAGCTATTCCTCTGGAACAGGGATAGTCAACAGGACTATTATGGCATTAAAAAAGGGGGTAAATTCATCTTTAATAAACAGGGCAGAAGGAAATTTCAGCCTTATCAAATCCAGGATGGTCTTTGAAGAAGCTGTAGCCGGAGATGAACTATCCCTTAAGATAATAGAGGAGGCAGGGAGATATTTGGGTATAGCTGTTTCAAGTCTCATAAATATATTGAACGTTTATAGGTTCGTTATTGGAGGAAGAGTTGCCAGTGCTGGAGATCTAATATTAAAACCTGCCAGGGAAGAGATTTTTAAAAGGGCGCTAAACCTTTCTGCAAAGGGGGAAGTTATTATTCAGGCCAGTCTTGAAGATGATGCAGGAATTATAGGGACAGCCGGAATGGTCTTTGAGAGTCTGAATCGAAAGACTCTCTCTTCCGCAACTTAATTCAGGATTTTTTCTTTGCATGAGAATAGTAACTGTGATATATAGTATAGCTTCATTTTTTCGTCGAACAAGGTAGCTTAATGGGTCAGTGAGAGCTACTGATTGATATCCCGTCCTCTAATTTTAGGGCAAGGCACAAAAAGGAGGTGGTGGGTTTTATGCTATGGATAATGTTGTGCCCCATTAAGGGGTCAGACAGGTATTATCCCCACCACAAACAAAAAGGGGGTTATCCTAAATTTGGAGGTAAGTTATGACAAGGACAATTGCTGAGATTAATGAAAAGATAAAGAAAGGTAAAGCGGTTGTTGTTACCGCTGAAGAGATAATCGATATCGTAAAAGAAAAGGGGACAAAAAAGGCTGTTTGTGAGATAGACGTAGTTACTACCGGCACCTTCGGTCCTATGTGCAGTTCCGGCGCATACCTTAACCTGGGACATTCTAAGCCAAGGGTAAAGATAGGTGGAGGCAAGGCCTATTTGAATAATGTGCCGGTTTATACCGGCATAGCAGCCGTAGATGTATATCTGGGAGCAACAGCTATACCAGATGATGATCCAAGAAACACCGTGTTCCCTGGAGAGTTCAGATACGGTGGTGGACATGTAATAGAGGAATTGGCAGCAGGTAAGGATGTTAAGCTTACAGCTACGGCTTACGGGACAGACTGTTATCCCAGAAAGAGTATCGAAACCACCATTAATATTAAGGAGATAAATGAAGCGGTTCTGTTCAACCCAAGAAATTCCTATCAGAATTACAACGTTGCTGTGAACCTTTCAGACAGGGTAATATATACCTATATGGGAACGTTACAGCCAAAATTGGGAAATGCTAATTATTGTAGCGCAGGGCAACTCAGTCCTCTTTTAAATGACCCTTACTATAAAACCATTGGCATTGGAACCAGGATATTCATGGGAGGCGGGATCGGCTACATAGTCTGGAATGGCACTCAACACAATCCGTCTGTGTCAAGAAGTGAGAATGGAGTTCCAAGGGCACCTGCAGGTACCATTGCCGTAATTGGCGACCTCAAACAAATGAGTCCTAATTGGCTTAGAGGAACTACCTTTACAGGCTATGGAGTTACCTTAACAGTAGGAATAGGCATACCAATTCCTATCCTCAACGAAGAGATACTCAAATACACTACTGTCAGAGATAAGGATATCTTTACGCAGATTGTAGATTACAGTGATGCATACCCTCAGAGAAAGCCGGACACCCTTGGCGAGGTTAATTATGCCGAGCTAAAGAGTGGGAAAATAAATGTTAAGGGGAAAGAGGTAAAGACCGCTGGACTATCCAGTTATGCAAAGGCCAGAGAGATAGCTGAAACACTTAAGGGCTTAATAAAAAAGGGCGATTTTCTATTGACTGAGCCTGTTGCAGCCTTACCATCTGTTGAATCCGGGATAACCTTCAAGCCCATGCCATCAAAACCGGTTAAAAAGAAGTAGACTCTTCAGAAAGGATCAGATAGTAAAGGGTAAATTGGAGGCGTACTATGTCAAAAAAGAGAATAGTTTTAACCTTTCCAGGCAGGTTAGTTGATCAACCGATTACATACCATCTGATTAAGGACCACAATTTAATTGTAAATATATTGCGGGCAAACGTGACTCCAAAAGAAGAAGGCAGATTAGTAATAGAGCTTGGTGGCAATAAAAAGGATATGGAATCAGGCATGAATTACTTGAATGAAATCGGGGTCCATGTGCAGCCCTTAACCCAGGAGGTAGTATGGCATAAAGACCGCTGTACCCAGTGCACTGCCTGTGTATCCATATGTCCTTCAAGTGCATTCGTTGTGAACAGAAACGATATGTCAGTATCTTTCAGAAAGGAAAAATGTATAGCCTGTGAGTTATGTATTCCTATCTGTCCCTATCGTGCTGTTGAAGTTCATTTCTAGGTGTGTATTTTATTATTATCGGTAATTATTCAGGGACAGCTACCATTAAATTTAATACTCAAAAAATGGGTATTACAAATTGCTGGAGAACCGACGGGAAAATGATTGTACATTCCCAGCGTTTTAGCTCCAGCGTTATGCCAAGACAACAGGAAAATGAAAGGAAGGAATATGGAATTAAACGAAGTGGTAATATCAAAGGCGATAATCGAGCGATATTCCAGGAAACTCCTCGATAATCTTGAATTAGATGTTGCTATTGCTGGTGGTGGTCCGGCTGGGTTGGTGGCCGGGTACTATCTGGCAAAGGCCGGCAAGAAAGTGGCCCTCTACGAACGCAAACTCAGCGCCGGTGGCGGGATGTGGGGCGGTGGTATGATGTTCAACGAAATCGTTATACAGGAATCCGCACTCCCCATTCTCGACGAGTTTTCAATTCGGTATAGTCAGTATCAGGAGGGGTATTATACTGCGGATTCCGTAGAAGCGATTTCAACTCTTGTCTCTAAAGCCGTGCAAGCTGGACTGACGATCTTCAACTGCGTCAGCGTGGAGGATGTGTTGATGCGCCCCGACAGAGTGGTGGGGGTGGTCGTAAACTGGTCTGCGGTGGAAATTGCCGGCCTACATGTTGATCCACTGGCTGTTCGATCCCGGTTCGTGCTGGATGCCTCTGGTCACCCCGTTGAGGTTGTTAAGGTAGTTCAGGAAAAGGTCCCGGGGAAACTGAAGACGGCAAGCGGAAAGATCGAGGGCGAGAAATCCATGTGGTCCGACCGGGCAGAAACGCTTACCCTGGAGAACACCAAAGAGGTCTTCCCCGGATTGTACGTCGCCGGAATGTCGGCAAATGCTACCTTTGGCGGTCCCCGCATGGGCGCAATCTTTGGCGGCATGCTCCTTTCGGGCAAGAAAGTAGCAACCATGCTCGTGCAGGAGCTTGCATCTTCTGTGTAGGACATAACATTGGTGTAATGTTGCTCTTCGGGAAGAAGGGAGCAAAGGCAGTGATGGAGAAATTGAATCAGGTTTATCGCCCATTCCTTGCCGACATTTACCCCGGAAGAAAAGGAAACCTTTATGTAACTATTCAGGTTATCTGGTTCACAGTTCAATGTTCACGGTTATTCTGCCTACGGCGGGGTCATGCTTCCCATGTTTTCTTGAAGCCATGAACAACAGCGCTCGCACAGGAGACATTAAACCTATAAATACCATCAATCATTTCAATCTTCATC
>PFIF01000289.1:20686-26514 GCA_002782605.1 Deltaproteobacteria bacterium CG_4_8_14_3_um_filter_43_13
ACCAGGGTCATAGAGCAGATGGAGGTTAATCTTGACTAAGGCAATCGCCCTTCTCTCCGGTGGATTGGATAGTACACTGGCACTTAAACTTATTTTGGATCTTGGTATAGAGGTCGAGGCGGTAAATTTTATATCCCCTTTCTGCACCTGTACATCATCCAATAGCGGTTGTATGGAAGGGAAAAAGGCAGCAGTTAAGCTGGGGGTTAAACTCAAAGTCATTAACACCTCCAGGGAAATCTTAGAGTTGGTTAAACACCCCAAACACGGGTATGGCAGGAACATGAACCCATGTTTAGACTGTCGTATATTAACGTTTAAAAAGGCCGGTGAGTATATGCGAGAGCAAGGGGCGTCTTTTTTGATAACAGGTGAGGTATTGGGAGAAAGGCCAATGTCTCAGAGAAGAGATGCCATGAGGGTCATCGAAAGGGATTCAGGACTGGATGGTTTGGTTCTGAGACCCCTTTCCGCTAAGTTGCTCCCACCAACTATACCCGAAAAGGAGGGGTTGGTAGACAGAGAGAAGCTGCTGAATATTCAAGGACGATCTAGAAAGCCGCAGATTGCCCTGGCTAAGGAATTTGGAATCAATGATTACCCGTGCCCTGCCGGTGGGTGCTTACTTACCGACCCCGGATTTGCCAGGAGAATGCGCGATCTAATGGATCATAACCCAAACTTTACCCTGAACGACGTCCATCTTTTGAAAGTAGGAAGGCACTTCCGCCTATCTCACAAAGTAAAGACCATAGTAGGGAGGACCGAAAAGGAGAACAAAAAGGTCTTGAGTTTTGCCCAGAAAGGTGATCTTATTTACAAGGTTCTGGATTTTCCAGGGCCGATAACCATGGTTAGGGGAGATTTAGGGGATGATTTGAGTGAGCTGCCCGCATCTATAACAGCAGGATACAGTAAGGCAAAAAACGAAAAAAATATAAATGTCAGTTGTAAAGAATACCCCTCCGGCAGGACAGGTGTCTTTCAAGTATCGCCTATTGAAAGAGAACGACTGGAAGAGCTGATGATTTAATCTCTCAGGTGACAGGCAACAAAGTGCCCTGTGGTTACCTCTTTAAAAACAGGATATTCCTCTTTACATATCTCTATCTTATAACGACATCTGGTATGAAAATGACAGCCAGAGGGCGGAGTTATCGGGCTTGGGGGATCGCCTTCCAAAATAATCCTCTTCTTCTTAAGGGTAGGATCAGGGACTGGCACAGCGGATAACAATGCCTCTGTATAGGGGTGTTGTGGATTTTTATAGAGTTCGCGGCTATCCGACAACTCCACTATCCTTCCTAAATACATAACTGCTACCCTATCGCTCACATATTCAACTACACTCAGGTCATGGGCAATAAACAGGTAAGTCAGATTAAAATCCTCTTGGAGCTGCTGCAACAGATTGATCACCTGCGCTTGAATAGAAACATCCAGAGCAGAGACCGGCTCATCGGCTATTATCAACTTTGGGTTTAAACTAAGGGCCCTGGCTATTCCGACCCGCTGCCTCTGCCCCCCGCTGAACTCATGGGGATACCTATCTATGTATTCCGGTCTTAACCCCACTACATCCAGCAGACACTTAACCCTTTCTTTTCTTTCCTTTCTATTTCCAATTTTGTGAATAATAAAGGGCTCCTCAATAATCTTACCCACTGTCTTACGAGGATTCAGAGAGGAGTAAGGGTCCTGAAAGATTATTTGCATCTCTCTTCGCAATTTCCTCATTCTCTCTCCATTACTGGCAGTGATATCTTCACCATCAAAGTAAATCTCTCCTCCTGAAGGCTCTTCTAATTTGATTAGCAACCTTCCCGTAGTTGATTTTCCACATCCACTCTCTCCCACTAATCCCAGGATTTCACCCCTCCTGATTTTAAGGTTCACACCATCAACAGCCTTGACTACAGTTTCTTTTCCAGAAAAAAAACCCTCCTTAATAAAGAAGTATTTCTTCAAATTATTCAGAACCACAAGATTATCGGACATAGGAGTTTCTGCTGCCTCTATGTTGGGGATTGTTGACTTTAAAATTTTACATCTATTGTATAGCGTTTGCAAGTGCTATTTGGGCGGCAATCTGAAAAGATTTATCGAAGAGGTTCATAAAAGGATTGAGAGCTGGATTGAATTTCTGGGACATGGAAGACCAAGGAAGGGGAAACTAAATCCCCAAACCAATTCATTGGTTTTGGGGATAAAGACAATCCATAGTTCTCGACAACTTCTTATAATCGCTCAAATTAGCCTCCGTCTTTGTCGCTTATCTGCTTGTGCAGTTTGACCGGCTCCGCCCGTATTCTACGCATTCTGATATTTAGCATCTCTACTACGACGGAAAATGCCATCGCAAAATAGATATAACCCTTCGGAACATGCACATCGAAACCTTCAACCATAAGTGTGACACCCACTAAGATCAGAAACGAAAGCGCGAGTATCTTGATAGTGGGATGCTCGTCGACAAAATCCCCTATGGATTTTGTCGCCATCAACATAACAACGACCGCCAGAATGATGGCGATCGCCATGATGGAAACATGCTCGACCAGTCCGACAGCAGTGATCACCGAATCCAGAGAGAAAACAACATCCAGAATCGCAATCTGCGTCAGTACCATTCCCAGGCTAGTGGCAACAAGTGCGTTACCGTGATCTTCAATCCCTTCCAGGCTGTTATGGATCTCATGAGTCGCTTTGGCAAGAAGAAACATGCCGCCCCCAATCAGCACAACATCACGCCCTGAAATCGCCTGGTTCAATACCGTAAACCACGGTTCGGTTAATCCCATCACCCAGGAAACAGAGAACAACAAAGCCAGGCGTGCAGTCATGGCGAGACCAAGGCCCATTTTTCTGGCGAAAGCGCGTTGAATCAGGGGAAGACGGCCTACCAGAATCGAGAGAAAAATAATGTTATCGATACCCAATACAATCTCTAGCGCGGTTAACGTGCCTAACGCTATCCAGGCCTCGGGGTTTGCCAGCCATCCAAACATTCGATCCTCCTATCCTTAGATTTAATCTCTATTGAAATAATCCTTTAGTTAGAACGCACAGTCCCCGCGAAGCGAGGGGAGAATTTCAATACCAAATTTATATTCTTGGGAGGTTTTCTGTTCAATGCCGATACGGCATGTTCCGGTTCCGACGAGGTTTGACGGCAAGAAAGGGGCAAGAAAGGGGTCAGGCCTCGCTTCTTGCATCATGATTGCTCTTTCATTAATTTGCTTGTTACAGAATAGTGAACGCCAAGTTACTTCTTTGCGTTTCGCCCTAGTTCAAGACCCTGCCTGAAGGCCTTTTGGTTCCATTCAAGTATGGTTTTTTTCGTTCCAAACCTTCTCTCCAGTTCTTCTTCGATGAGTTCTGAAGGTATTGTATCCATTATACTGACGTATGTTCCCAGTAGAATAAGGTTACTGACCTGTCTTTTACCCATACTGACAGCAATCTCTACTCCGGGTATCTTCACTAACTCATAATCTCTACTCTCTTGCTCATCTTCCAAGCCAGCGCTTTCGACCAACATCATTCCACCTGGAAGAACTCTGGGTTCGAAGGTTTTAAGCTGAGAACCATCAAAGACTACTACCGTCTGGGCTCGATCTATTAAAGGTGATGCAATATCCTGATCAGAAAAGATCACCATACACTCACACAGACCACCCCTTTTTTCTACACCATAAGAAGGCAACCAGGAGACGTGTTTATAGTTCTTAAGTGCTGACCAAGCGAGAATCTGCCCTGCCATGAGTACTCCCATTCCACCAAGTCCAGCCATGATAACATCAGTTCTTGAATTTGATTTTTCTTCCATAATCATTCCCTCTCACCTGGATTTGGACAACCTTTCTGTGCTATCCTCGTTCTTGAATTCGCCCAGTGGAAACTCAGAGACTATATCTTCTCCTATCCTCTTTAAACACTTGATCGGGGAGAGATGCCAGTTGGGAGGACAGGCAGACAAGACTTCTACAAAACTGAACCCGACTCCATCTATCTGCTTCTGAAAGGCAGTCTTTATATACCTCTTGGTACGCTGGTAGTCTGCCGGAGTATGTACCGATCCTCTGGCACTATAAGCAGTGCCTTTAAATGCTGCTGCCAACTCTGCAGTGTGTACCGGATATCCTTCCAATGCCGCATCTCGCCCACGAGGGGTAGTGGGGGTCTTCTGTCCCAGGAGGCTAGTAGGTGCCAACTGCCCACCGGTAGTTCCATAATTGGTGTTGTTGAACATAATTGTAGTTATCTTCTCTCCGCGAGCCATGGCTCCTATGAATGCTCCCGCTCCAATAGCTATACAGTCTCCGTCCCCCTGAACAGTGAACACAATGGCATCAGGATTGAGACGCTTTACCGCAGTCGCCGAATCAAGTGCCCGGCCATGGGCACAACTCAAGATATCAAGGTCCCAGGCTACTTGAACAAAAGCATGACACCCAACACCAAGCACACAGATAGCTTTTCCATCAATGTTCATCTCTTCGAGAACCTCGGAAATAACCCGGTCAATCACCGGATGCTGGCACCCCGGACAATACATTGCAGCGCCTGGAGGATCCTTCCATATCTCCGGTTTCCCACAAACCTTCTTTTTATTCATCGTATCTACCTCTTTATGATTTCGATTTACAATAACCTCTTTATCTCTTCGAAGACCCTGCCCGGCATTATCATCCCTCCATCGGTTGGTATATGCCGATCGAGTATACCCACTAAATGAACATCAGCTCGCCCTTCTACCCCGATTTTTACGTCATCGATCAATAATCCCAAACTATCTTCAACTACTAAAAATTTACACCCGAGCATAGCTTTTTCCTTCATTACACTATAAGGGAATGGCCACAAGGTTATTGGTCGTATCATACCAACCTTATGCCCTTCTGCTCTAGCCATGTTGACAGCCTCTTTGGAAACACGTGCTGTGTATCCATAAGCAACCAAAATGAGATCGGCCCCCTCTGCCTTATAAGTCTCATACCTCAATTCAGAACCTTCCATCTCATGGTATTTCTCTTCCATGTGTTTTAACCAGGATATGTAATTGGGATATGGTGGTAGTGGCAACACTCCTGGGGCAGCGTTAATCAGGCGAGACTTTCCATCCTCTTGCCTTTCTCGCCCCTTTAATGCCCAATCTTTCTGGTCTAGAGGTTCAAATTCTATAGTTTTGGCCTCCATAGACTCAGAGACCTGCCCCAGAATACCATCCATGAGGACCACTAATGGGTTCCGATACTTATCAGCGAGATGAAAGCCAAGCTGCATCAGATCATGGATTTCCTGGACTGAACCTGGTGCTAATACAATATTTTTATATCCCCCCTGTCCTCCTCCTCTGGTAGCCGTTATATAGTCCATCTGGGCATGCCTGATACTTCCCGCTCCCGGTCCTCCGCGCTGTACCAACACTATGACACACGGTAACTCAGCGGCAGCACAGTGAGATATCGTTTCCTGCATGAGCCCCCAACCAGGACTCGATGTTGAGGTCATAACTCTAAACCCTGCAGCGGCACCACCAAAAAGCATGTTTATTGACCCTACCTCGGATTGTGACTGTAGAAAGACCTTCCCCCTCTTTGGAAATTCATGAGCAAACCACTGGGTCACTTCATTCTGCGGGGTTATCGGGTAACCAAAGAATCCATCGCAACCACCATACAGAGCTCCCCAGCCCACTGCCTCATTTCCCTGGACAAACATCTTCTCTGCCATACAGATCCCCTCCTGGAAATTCACTAGTGGAATGTCCCTTTAATACCTTTACTATAAATATTCCCTCCCCCTTGATGGGGGAGGGGCAGGGT
>PFIF01000176.1 GCA_002782605.1 Deltaproteobacteria bacterium CG_4_8_14_3_um_filter_43_13
TGTGGTGGAAGCAGGGGAACCTGCCGAGTATGAGTTATCCACTGAAGAGGCATTTATGGCTATAGATAACATGGCAGAGGCCGGAACAAAACACCTGTTGATAGCCGGTGGAGAGCCACTGGTTAGAAAAGACATATTTGCCCTGGCAGAGTATGCATCGAAGAGGCTATCGGTAGGGATCAATACCAATGGATTTTCCCTTAACCGATCCGTAGCACAAAGGTTGAAGGATGCCGGCGTCAATCAAATAAGGATCAGCCTTGACGGGGCTAAGTCAAAAACCCATAACTCAATAAGAGGAAAAGACTCATTTGAAAGGGCGGTAGAGGCAATCGAAACTTGTGTGAGCCTGGGTTTCCCTGATGTGGGGATTGAGGCCACCATATCTCTATTAAACTATGAGGAACTTCCCGAAATGATCAAACTCGCCTCTGATCTTGGGGTAGGTGTATTTGAAGCAGGGGATATGGCACCTGTAGGAAGGGCAAAGAAACTTGTTCACCTCTGCTTATCGATAGAGCAAAGAGGAGAGATGCTGAGATTTCTTGCTGAAATACAGGAGGCTATCCCCACGCTTATTATAACCTCTGAGCTGCCCCATATCTTTATAGTAAATAAGAAAATGCAGAATACATGCATCGATCCTTATTCAAAAAAAGTATCCCTGGGCTGTGGGGCAGGAATAGTAGGGGCCGGTCTCACAGTGGATGGTAAGATCGTCCCCTGCCCTCTTGGTTTAGTAGCGGAGGTTGGCGACATCAGAAGAGATAGATTGAAGGATGTTTGGGTAAATTCTCCTTTATTGAAGAAACTGCAATCAAGGAAAGTAGGCGGTAAATGCGGGAGGTGTGAGTATCAGTATGCATGCGGTGGATGCAGAGGAGCAGCCGCTATAGCAGGAGACCCCATGGGAGAGGACCCCGGTTGTTGGTATGAGCCTGCTCTCAAAAAATAACATAAAGGAGAGTGTATATTCTACTTCCCAGAACCTGACTGGAAATGCAGTTCCTAAGGCCCTGACTTACTTTTGGGGGCAGATACCCCGGCCCAGAAGTCACCTCCGTCCCTCCGAGTTCCAGATTTCCAGAAATTCCTTGACTTAAATATTCTGTACCCTTATCATCAGGTCTAAATTAATCATAGTATTTTATCGAACTTATTGATCCTTGGTCTCCTTAAAAAGACCAAAGGAGGCTTCAAACATGTCAAAGATAATAGATGCCGTTTACGAAGATGGAATCTTAAAGCCTCTTTCAACCCCTCATTTGAAAAATCATACCAGGGTGCGTCTTATCATTGAGGAGATAGAGAGTGTTGCAAAAAGCACCAGCGGTATTATCATCCCTCGTAGAGGAGATGTCGTAGATGAAATAGCCTTGGAATCAGATTTCCTTCCTGAGGAGGTCTAAACTTTGCTCTTTCATGAGCTTGAGAGAGATTCCCTAGTCTTTATTGACGCTAATATCTTTGTGTACCATTTTTCTAAGGGGTCCAGGTTTAATCCATCGTGCACAGATTTCTTTTATAGGGTGGAAAAAGGCGAACTTCAGGGTATAACCTCCACAGCAGTAATTCAGGAGACCAGCCACCGTTTGATGATGGTGGAAGCTTCGTCCCTTCTCGACATTGAGACAAAGAACCTTCCAAAATATCTTAAAGGCCATCCTGAGGTAGTAAAGAAGTTGAGAAGCCATATTGTAATTCCCACAGAGGTGATAAGGCTCAATGTGAATATCCTCTCCATAGATATAAAAACCATAGAGAAAAGCCAGCAGATGAAAACTCAGTATGGTTTCTTATCCAACGATGCCCTTACTCTCCAAGTTATGAAAGAGAGTGGAATTATCAATCTTGCTTCCAATGATACCGACTTTAACCGTGTCAAATGGCTGAAGCTTTATCAACCTTCACCAACAGACCAAAATTGACCAAGCAAAGTGTAGTTTATTTTTCATCAATCCTATCGATATGATTGTACAGGAGGGGAAGAAAAGGATGATAACTGCAGGCATTGATCTTGGTTCTCTGAGCACCAAAGTGCTTATCTTAGAAGATGACAACATTTTGTCTACCAGTGTACTTACAACAGAAGAAGAGGGGGCTTTAGTCGCCAAAAAGGCAATAGATGAGGCCATTAAAAAAGCAAACATATCTTTTGAGGAGTTGAAAAATATCGTTTCTACAGGTTATGGGAGAAGGTTGGTTCCTTTTGCAAAACAATCTAAATCAGAAATGCTATGCCATGCCAAAGGAAGCCACTGGTTATTCCCAAAAGCAAGGACGGTAATTGATGTTGGCGCTGAGAGCAGCAAGGTAATACGCATTAATGAAGATGGAGTAGTAGAAGACTTTGCTGGAAATGATAAGTGTGCGGCCGGAACAGGCGTATTCTTAGATACTATGGCAAAGGCATTGGAGGTCCCTCTCGAAGATATAGGACAACTTTCTTTAGAATACAAAGAAAAGGCCCATATCAGCAGTATGTGCGCAGTATTTGCAGAGTCTGAGGTGGTCTCTCATGTACACAAGGGAATACCGCGAAATGACATCCTGGCTGGCATTCACGAGTCTATAGCTGACAGAATATTCGGCATGGTAAATAGAATAGGTATGCAAAATGATGTTGTTATGACTGGTGGAGTAGCGAAGAACATAGGCATGGTCAGGGCGTTGGAGGAAAAATTGGGGACAAAAATATATATACCGGAATATCCTCAAATGATTGGTGCATTGGGAGCTGCTCTTATTGCTCGAAATTCATAAAAGCTTTTATAGAAAATCAAGTAATGTTCACGAACGAAGCCGCAAAATATCTTGGTATTAGCCGCAACGGCTACATCAATTGGTTCGGCACTTCTGTTTCCGTTTATAGGTCAGACCCATATAATAACTTTTCGATTAATATCTTCCATCGGGACCGATTTGTCAAAGATGAAATCAGTTGAATGAGTAAGAAAAATAAAGAAAACCTCAATTTATTGAGGGAGGGGGATAATCACATGCAAAAGAAATTCTTGCTAACCACTGCCGTATATAATAAGCCACTGGAACTGACTATTAGGAAATGGGGAGACGAGCGCAAACGAGCTGTTTTTATTCCAGCTTTTGGAGCTCAATTGATAAAAGCAAATTTTCCAGAAATTGATTTTCTTGAGTATCCCTCCTGGGAGGAATATAAAAAGGTGTTATCTACTGGATATGATATAGTAGGCATAAGTTTTTATGTCTTCAAAGCGCCAGCAGCATTTGAGATGGCCCGAGTTGCCCGGGAATATGGAGTTAAAGAGGTTTAGGCAGGTGGGTATGGAACCATGCTTCCTGGTCTTGATAAACATTTTGATCGGGTATTTAAGGGTTATGGAGAAAATACGCTGAGCATGGCTTTATATGACAAACCAATTAATCATATAAAGCACCCAATCCTTATTGCCACGAGCAGCATGGCACCTTTTGGTGATAAAACTGGGTATCTTTTTATTGTGAGGGGATGTAACTCCGGATGTTTGTTTTGCTCGGCTCCTGTCCACACACCTAATAAGCTTTATACTCCGCTTTCAGAAATACAAAGGGTACTTGACGAATACAAGAAGCAAAAGGTTGATGTAGTGAGTATCATGGATGATAATCTTTTTATAGATGATAAATATACATGGGAAGCCATTAACTTTTTAGCAGAACGGGATTTAAAGTGGATGGCTTTCAATGTAAGGGCAGATTATTTACTTGGAAAAGTAAATAATCTAACACAAAATGGACTTGTTGGAGCATATATAGGGGTTGAATCGTTTTCAGATGAAGTGCTCAAAGGATATAGGAAAAGGGAAACGACTGAGCAGGTTAAACAAGCAATAAAAGAGCTTAAACATCATGGTTGTTATGTTTGGGGCAATTATATATTCTGTATGCCGAGTTCTACTCTTGACGGTTCAAGGAGGGAGATTGAACAACTGGCATCGCTGGAACTAGACCTTGTCATGCCTACCGTTTTTACCCCATATCCAGGAGTTCCCCTTTTTAAAGAACTGAAATCTTTGATATTTGACTGGAACTGGAGGCATTTTGATAACGGTCATATAGTATGGAAACACCCACATATAAGGCCTGAACAGGTTAAGACGATATTGTCAGAGTGTTTTAATGCATGTAACTGTGCTAAAATCACAACATTTGCTGAACCAGATCCGTACTAAGTACTGTATCAGACAATATTCACAATATCTATCCGTATTATTGTAACAAGTTCTTGCAGTCATACTTCCAAAATTTTTTTTAGCCGAGGAGGTTAAAATGTCTGTTGTTCGAATGTACAAAGCCAGGATGGTCTCACCAACAGTGCTAGGTATTGATGCTGAGGTGGGGTTCTTTCACGAGGAACCTCAAGAAGGACCCCGGTACGTTAAACTGAAAGCCACAATCAACGGGCAGCCTGTAGAAGAAAAGATTCCGGTGACAGACCTGGTCAGTCCGGGTAAGATAGTACTTCTTGAGTGGCCACGGCAGGATAGATTGAAGATTGACCTCAAAAAATGGGGAATTGACAGGTTTACCAAAGACCAGGTGTTTACCCTCACAGCGACTGCCTTCTGCCTGGCCAGTGGCCCCGGTAGGGAAAGCACTGTGGAGGTCAGAATACCACTGCCAGTTATCATTGTTCACGGTTACATATTGAAAGAGTGGTGGGAAAAGGATTCTTACTTGGAGCCTTACTATAAACTTCAAGAGTTTCTGAAAAGGAATGGGTACGATGATAGTGAATCAGGTTACAGAACCATGTGGGGGCAACCAGATATACGGTTTTCTCCGCAGGATGCCACAGCTGAAGATATTGCAAGGCAAGCTGACAACTGGATAAACGACGCCCTGAAAAATACCTATGCTGCAAAGGTAAATATCATAGGAGTAAGTTTGGGAGGCCTGGTTGGACGTTACTATATAACTGAGTACAATGCCTCTAAAGTATATAAACTTCTCCTTGTAACCGTGGTGAATGAAGGGAGCAGCCTTTTTGAGGGGGAATTTTTTATTAAACTAGCCTCTAGCAAAGCAGAAGCCCAGGCATTTCTTTTAAATTTGGAGGGAAAAGAGAACCTTGCCAACTGGCTTTTCCCTACTTATCAGTCTCTTTACACTCTTGATGGCAAAGAGGTACCTCATCCGTTCAAGAATCTCTTTCATGAAAAAGGCTACGATAAGCCTGCTCCTCCGGGCCTATATTATTACAGCATTTTCAGTGCGCAAAGGGAGTCGCCTTATGAGCTCTATGTGGAGGAAGTGGGTGACTGGTACAGGTTGATAGGTGACAAGAGAAAAGGAACAGGGGATGGGAATAGCATAGTACAGACCTACAAGACATTTGGCTGCAACATTCTGGTTCCAACAAACACACACCACGCCTTCATGCTTGGGGATTCCAAAGTACAGTCCACCATTCTTAATGTTTTGAGATGTAAACCCGAAGAATATTGTGAATTGAAATGATTGAGGCTAAACATAAATTTGATTAACATCAAATCAAAGGGCGTAATAGACGGGACGGGTAAGGGACGTTCGCATAGAACGTGCTTAATATTAAACTTTGATCCGGTAAGGCGAACGGCCGTTCGCCCCTATTTTTAACTGTATGATGTTCAAGCTATTTGGGGTCTGACCCCTCTTTAAGGAGGCAGAAAGTGATAGTAGCCGGGGTAGATGTAGGTTCCTTAAGCGGTGAAACAGTCATATTAAGAAATGATGAGATACTATCATACAGTATTGTCAGAACAGGGGCAGATAGTGCATTAACTGCTAAAAAAGCAACAGATGAAGCGTTAAAGAATGCCGACATCTCTTTTCAAGATATTGAGTATACTATAGCAACCGGATACGGGAGGGTTATTGTTCCTTTTGCAAATGAAAATATAACAGAGATTTCATGTCATGCCAAAGGGGCTAACTATCTATTCCCAACCGTAAGGACCATTCTCGATATGGGTGGGCAAGACTGCAAAGCCATAAGATGCAATGAAGCAGGGAAGGTAACGAATTTTGCAATGAATGATAAATGTGCAGCAGGTACAGGAAGATTCTGTGAGGTAATGGCAGATGTACTGGGTATACCCCTTGAAGATATTGGTAAAACCTCCTTAGAGGCTAAAAAGGATGCTATGATAAGTTCTGCATGCGCTGTTTTTGCTAAGTCAGAGGCGGTTTCTCTCCTAAGAAGCGGGGTCCCAAAGAGTGAGATACTCTCCGGGGTTCATGAGGCTATAGCAAGCAGGGTATTCGCTTTACTCCAAAGGGTGGGGATAGAAAGCGATTTTGCTATAAGCGGTGGAATTGCAAAGAACATAGGGGTGATTAAAAAGGTGGCTGATAAAGTTGGGTTAAAACCACTTATATCTGAGGAACCTCAGATTGTTGGCGCTTTAGGTGCAGCTCTCTTTGCAAAAGAGAGATACAAAAAGGAGTAATCGGAGAGCATCTCCCCCCTTTCCTTCCTTTGTCAATCGATTTAACAATCCCAATTACCCATCCAGCCTGGAACTCCGATATAAGAAAAAGAAAAAATTCAA
>PFIF01000073.1 GCA_002782605.1 Deltaproteobacteria bacterium CG_4_8_14_3_um_filter_43_13
TGGATATATTGAGCTATATAAAACTGGTGAGTTGAAAATAAGGATTGAGTCTCTCAATGATATACTGAAAGAGTGTAAACTGTGTCCTCGCGAATGTGGTGTAAATCGCATAGAGGGTGAGATAGGGGTTTGTAAAGGTGGGGTTGAGTTGATGGTCTCCAGCGTTTCTCCACATTTTGGTGAAGAGCCTCCTCTGGTTGGATTTCATGGGTCAGGAACTATCTTTCTGACCCACTGCAATTTAAGGTGTGTATTCTGCCAGAACTACGATATAAGTCATATTGGAAGAGGTCACATAACCACTTCATCAGAGATGGCAAACTATATGTTGAGGCTGCAAAAGATGGGTTGTCACAATATCAACTTCGTTACCCCAACCCATTATCTCCCTCAGATTGTGGCTTCCCTGCCGGAGGCAATAGATTCAGGACTGAAGGTCCCCTTAGTATTCAATTGTGGAGGATACGAATCCTTGGAGGTAATCAGGCTTCTTCAAGGTATTATAGATATCTACATGCCTGACGTTAAATATGCTGATGGAAGGGTCGCAAAGAAATACTCCATGTCCCCGGATTATCCTGATGTAATAAAAAAGGTGCTCTTAGAGATGTATCGTCAGGTAGGCAATTTAAAGACAAATCAGGATGGAATTGTTGAGAGAGGATTGTTAATCAGACATCTGATTATACCTGAAAACCTGGCAGGCACTGAGGCTCTAATGGAGTTTATCGCTACGGATATATCAAAAGACTCTTATGTTAATATCATGGCACAATATCGCCCTATGTATAGAGCAGATGAGTTCCCTGAGCTAAACAGGAAAATTACTGTACAGGAATATCAGGAGGCAATAGCGATTGCCATAAGGGCCGGGCTGCATAGGGGGTTTTAAACCTTTATCCCAGCCAGTGTTAAAAGCTTCCTTGTATCTTCATGCAATTCATCCCAGATCGTTGAAATAGCATTCTTACTTATCCATACAGCCTCTCCCACATCGTCATCCGGTTCCAGCTCTCCTCCTATTGTCTCTGCCAGATAATCAATATATACTACATGGAGCTCTATCTCATCTCCTGACCTCACTATTCGTTCAAAGGGTTTTATAGGGGTTTTTAAATTGATATCCAGATGGGTCTCCTCTCTCACCTCTCTCTTAATCCCATCTTCTATCTTTTCACCAGGATTGAGCTTTCCGCCAGGGCAGATCCATTTCCCCTGCCAGAACCCACCTCTTTCTGGAATATGCTTTACAAGGAGGATATTCCCTTTCCCATCCTCGATAACCGCCCCTACAGCAACAGTAATCCTATCTTTTTCCATCGAAGATTTGTACCCCCTTCATAAAAGTTCGCCGCTCACCGTTTCAGCCTCTTTTCCTAAAAAAAACCCTTACAGGTGTTCCATCGAATTCAAAATTTTCACGTATCTTATTCACTATATATCTCTCATAGGAAAAGTGAATCCCTTCAGGATAGTTGACAAAGATAACGAATGCAGGGGGCTTTATTGAAACCTGAGTTATATAATAGAGCTTCAGTTCTTTGTTTCGGTACATCGGCGGTGGATTAGAGAGTATAACCTCTTCGAAAACCCTGTTTAACTCGGAGGTTGGCACTCTTCTCTGATACTGTTCTGCTACTCTGTCAACTAAGTCTATAATCTTCAGTGCCCTCTGCCCGGTTAGAGCCGAAACGAAAATAATAGGGGCATATCTGATAAATTTTAGATTATACCTTATGTCTTCCGTATACTTATAAATAGTATAGGAGTCTTTTTCAATCAAATCCCACTTGTTCACCACCAGGACAGATGCCCTTCCTTTATCATGTGCCAGACCGGCAATTTTGGCATCCTGTTCGGTGATCCCTTCTTTGGCATCTATCAGGATAACGGCCACATCGCATCTGTCTATACTCTTCAATGCCTCTACTACGCTGTATTTTTCCAGTTGGCGACTGATCCTCCCTTTTCTTCTAATCCCCGCAGTGTCGATCAGAAGGTACTCTTTTTCTCCTATTTTAAGTGGTGTATCTATGGCATCTCTAGTGGTACCTGGTTTTTCGCTGACTATCACCCTTTCATTCCCAAGAATCCTGTTAACCAGGGATGATTTTCCTACGTTTGGTCTTCCCAGCACGGCTATCTTTACTAAACTCTCATTGTATCTTATCTCGGAGGATGGAGGAAGAAGATTGAGTGCCTCATCCAGCAGATCACCAACCCCTCTTCCATGTTGTGCTGATATTGGATATAGGTTTTCTACACCAATCCGGTAAAAGTCATATATCTCCTCCTCTTGTCTTTCACCATCAATCTTATTTATAACATGGAGTACAGGTTTATTTACTTCTCTCAACCTTTTCGCTATCTCTATATCTGTAGATGTAAGCCCCTCTTTACCGTCAACTAAGAAGATAATCAAATCCGCCTCTTCTATCGCCAACTGAACTTGCTGATGGATATGTAAAGCCACTTCGTCATTGACCCCAGGCTCAAATCCGCCGGTATCAATTAATAAAAAAACACCTCCATTCCACTCCGCTTCAGCATAGTTTCTATCCCTGGTGACACCCGGTTCATCCCCTACAATAGCCTTTTTTCTCCTTGCAATCCTGTTGAAAAGGGTTGACTTTCCTACATTGGGTCTGCCAACGATTGCGATTATCGGTTTCATGTTTTATCTATAACCTAGCTTTCTCAACGCTTTGATATCCTTGCTCCAGTCTTTCTCTACTCTCACCAATAATTCGAGGTAGACCTTAGCATCTAAGAGATTTTCAATGTCAGTTCTTGCCATCTGACCGATTCTCTTCAACATACTCCCTTTTTTGCCTATTAGAATCCCCTTTTGAGAGGGTTTTTCTACATGGATTGCAGCCCTTATAAAAATAGTATTTACACCATCCCTCTCTTTAAAATCGTTTACCACAACGGCCACTGAATACGGTATCTCCTGAGAGGTTAGATGGAATATCTTTTCCCTTATTATCTCTGCCACTATAAAACGCTCTGGTAAATCCGTAATCATTTCTTCAGGAAAATACTTCGGTCCGAGGGGGAGTAAACCCTCTATTTCCTTTATTAACAGATCAACCCCTTGCCCTGATAAAGCTGATATGGGGATAATACTTTTAAAATCGTATAGCTTGCTGAATTCATCTATCAAAGGCAAAAGGGATTCTTTTCTTATTAAATCGATCTTATTTACTACCAGGATAACTGGTGTTTTAACCTTTTCAAGGGTCTCAATAACAAAACGGTCTCCATCAGCAATACCTGTATTAGCCTGGACCAAAAGCAGGATTATATCCACATCACTGTAAGTCTTGATTGCTTCCTTCACCATATATCTGTTTAGTTGAGGTTTTGCCTTGTGTATTCCCGGGGTATCGAGAAAAATCATTTGGGCATTAGGGTTGTTTTTAATCCCCAGTATCCTGTTTCTGGTAGTCTGGGGTTTATCCGAGACAATCGCAATCTTCTCCCCAAGAACATAGTTTAGCAGAGTAGACTTTCCTACATTAGTGTTGCCTATTATGGAGATAAAACCGGATTTAAGTTCCATGGTTCAGGGTTCAGGGTTCAGGGTTCAGGGTTCAACAGTTAACTGTTAAGCTCTCTATGGTCAATACAAAAAGTGGAAGAATCGGTTATTAATTCAAGACTACCCTTCTTGACGCTTATCTCTCGGATAACCTTTATATCTTTCTTTTTATATCTTTCTTTCAGTTTAGCAATATTCCCGTTTTTTTGGCCACAGAAATAGGAATAATCTTCAGGCGTTACTCTGAAAGTCAATCTTTCATCATAGAGAGGGCTTTTTTCAATCAATCTCTCCCCCATCTCTAAGAAAATAGCAGACTCTACCAGATGGCGAAAGGAGGGGTGATAGGGGCCTGCAATAATGGTCCCCTGTCTTTCTAACTCAGGGGTTGATTGTAATCCAAGTCTTATCACCGGAATATCAGCAATTTTAAATCTTAAAAGGGCCTTTTTGCAGATATTTACAGCTTCATACAATGTCATTGGCAAAAAATTCCCTCTTAAATAAAGCTCCTCTAATGGAGTATCTTTGATAACCAGGGTAGGGTAAATACGCACAAAATCCGGCCTCATTTTTATAATCCTATCTACTGTGTTCACGATCAGATCAGGGGTATCTCCTGGCAAACCAGGCATAATCTGAAGCCCCAGCTCCAAATCATACCCTTTAATGGTCTCTACGGCCATCTCCACATCGGATGAGGTATGCCCTCTCCTGGAAAGCATCAATACCCTATCCGCCATGGACTGGACCCCCAACTCAATAGTATCAACTCCATAATCTTTAAGTAAACATACAATCTCTGAATCAATATAGTCCGGGCGGGTTGAAATCCTGATGGAGCTGACTTCCCCCCTGTTGATAAAGTCATGGGCTTTTGAGAGCAAAGATTCCTGAATCTTTAAATCCAGCCCTGTAAAGCTCCCCCCATAGAAGGCGATCTGGGTTTTAAAATCCTCCTTCTTTCCCCATGTCTTAAGATAGAGTTTTACGGTCTTCTCCAAGAGGTTCGGAGTTGTTGTAGGATTAGAAACCCCACTAATGCTCCTTTGATTACAAAAGATGCACTGATGCGGACATCCCAGATGGGGTGCAAAGATGGGTATTATAAAAAACTTCATACTAAGTAGTTCATCCTGAAAGATGAAAAATTCCCTTTGGAGCGAACATCGTCAAAACCGTAAATCGTGAATCGTGAATCGTGAATGGGTTTTGTTCTATTTACGACTCCCGACTTTCGATTCACGATTTTCAGGTGTCTGAGCCCCCCTGTCTGCTCCCTTGTCCATGGAAACTATTGCTGGGTTTTTAGAAGTACATCCAAGGCTCCCTTTGCAGCCTTCTGTTCCGCCTCCTTTTTGTTCTTACCCAGACCTTTTCCAAAGACCTTACCGTTTATTAATATATTGATCTGAAAGGTCTTGTCGTGATCAGGCCCAGATTCTCCAGTAAGCACATATCTGGGAGTAGTTTTAAAAAAACTCTGGGAATACTCCTGAAGTTGACTTTTAAAGTCTTTATAAAAATCCTCCTTTTTTTCCGTGTCTAATATCGGAG
Organism: Deltaproteobacteria bacterium CG_4_8_14_3_um_filter_43_13; assembly: GCA_002782605.1. Lineage (GTDB taxonomy): Bacteria > Desulfobacterota > UBA8473 > UBA8473 > UBA8473 > UBA8473. The sequence goes on from PFIF01000073.1 coordinate 5,102, forward strand.
AAAAATGTCTGGCTATTACCTTAAATACCTTGTTAAAACCTCTATCAAGATAAATGGATGCCACAAGGGCCTCAAATGAGGCTGCCAATATAGAGTCTTTGTCTCTACCATTGGTGACTTCCTCGCCTTTGCTTAAGAGAATATAATCACCAAGTTCTAAATTCCTGGCGATAGAAGATAGACTTTTCTCATTAACTATAGCAGCTCTAGCCTTAGAAAGGTCTCCCTCTGTGTATTCGGGAAGCCTGTCCATCAACAGGCGAGTAATTATCACATCCAGAACTGAATCCCCTAAAAGCTCCAGTCGTTCGTTGTCCTTGAACGATTTAGATTGATTCTCATTTGCGAAAGACCTATGGGTAAGCGCCTGATTTAGTAGATTTAAGTTTTTGAATTTATAGGAGATTCTATTTTGTAATTTCTTAAGTTTTTTGACTCTGGCTTTCTCCATTATTAACTTATCCTTTCATTGATAACATGCATCTTATATTAACAGTCTGATGGTGTCAATTTGATTTTACTATCTGATATACTCTTCCCCCCTTCATCTTGCGCCTTCTTTCCTGAGGAAACTATCATGCCTCCATTTTATTGTGAGGACATACCTCAATTCTTCCCTTTCAACCATAAGAAACACAAAATCTTTGACATTTCCCCCCCGTTAAGGTATTTTCTCTTTCAAAAGTATCTATATAGTGTCCATCCAGAAACTCCCCCTCCCCTGGAGGGAGGGGGAATATGTTTGCAACTCAACGAAATTACACATCTTTTTCACCCCCACCCTAACCCTCCCCCATCAAGGGGGAGGGTTAGGGTATTTCTGGATGGACACTATATAGTTATGAATGTCCCGTTGCAAGGGGGTCTGGTTTAACCGAGGTTAGCTAACCTCAAATCCTACAACTGGAGGAGGAGATAGATTATGAATAGCGTTAAGACAGTAGGTTTAATGGTAGGTTTAACTTTACTCCTGATCTGGGTTGGCGGCATCTTTGGGGGAAGAGGCGGCATGTTCTTCGCTTTCGTAATAGCCTGCGGGATGAACCTTGGAACTTACTGGTTTAGCGATAAGATAGTTCTGAGGATGTATCGGGCTCAGGAGGTAGGGCAAGCGGATGAGCCAGAGTTATACCGCATGGTAGAGGAATTGAGGCAGAGGGCAGGAATGCCTATGCCAAGACTCTATATCATCCCCAACGATACCCCAAACGCCTTTGCCACCGGAAGAAATCCTCAACATGCAGCAGTAGCAGTAACCCAGGGTATCTTAAAAATTTTGAGCAAGGAGGAACTATCCGGGGTTCTGGCCCACGAGTTGTCCCATATAAGACACAAGGATATCTTGATCGGAACCATAGCTGCCACCATCGCCGGCGCAATTAGTATGCTGGCTCATATGGCACAGTGGGCCATGATTTTTGGAAGGGGGGACGAGGATGAGGGAGGGAACCCTATCGCCGGCCTGGCCATGATAATAATTGCTCCCATTGCCGCCATGTTAATACAGATGGCTATTTCTCGGTCTAGAGAATACCTGGCTGATGAGGGAGGGGCAAGGATAAGCGGAAATCCCCATTATCTGGCACAGGCATTAAAAAGACTGGAACAGGGGGTAAAGAAAGTCCCTATGGAGACCAATCCTGCTACTGCCCATATGTTCATAGTTAATCCGTTGCGGGGTGGTGGGGTATTGAGCCTTTTCAGTACCCACCCGCCAATAGAGAAACGGATAGAGAAACTGGAAAAAATGTGAAATAACCGTTCACCGTTCACCGTTTTTCGTTATCGGTTCCGGCGAATATTGGCTCTTCCTTATCCCTACCTTATCACAAAGATTCTCTATAGGACATTCGGTGCATTTGGGGGAGATAGGGCGACAAATCTTCTGCCCCAGAGACACCAAAAGGTCGTTAATTTCTATCCAAAACTCTTTGGGGAGTTTGACCCTGAGGGCAAATTCTGTAGCCTGTGGATTTTTTGTATTTACATAACCTAAGCGATTACAAATTCGATGTACATGGGTATCAACACATATACCTGGTTTTCCATACCCCTTGGTGACTACCAGGTTTGCTGTCTTTCTGCCCACCCCTGGTAGTTTCAGGAGTTCATCGATCTCATCGGGGACCTGACAATTATATTCATCTACCAGCTTCTTACAAGTGGAAAGGATATTTTTTGCCTTATTTCGATAAAAGCCCACGGGGTATACAATTTCTTCCAGTTTCCGTACCTTTAATTTAAGCATCTTCTCTGGATTATCTGCTATATCAAATAGCCTCTTTGTTGCCTGGATTGTAGTTTTATCCTGGGTTCTTGCACTGAGTATGCAGGAGATTAATACCTTAAAGGGGGCTCTTGATGTCTCTGCTACTAAGGCTGCCACAGTGGGAGTCCACTTTGCTGTCTCATTTCGAACTAGCTCTATTATTTGATAAATATTATCTTCTTCCATATTTAAGATTTGTTAAGGTATATATAGCTTTTCTTGACTCTTAATAATCAGGCTGTGAAAAAGTGGAGGGATTAGAAGGCTTGAAGAATTAAAAAGTTGGCTCTTTTACCTGTTTATCTTTTCTTTTAAATCCTTACCAACCTTAAAAAAAGGCAATCTTTTTTCCTGGACTTCAATATTATGCCCTGTTCTTGGGTTCCTTCCAATATACGGGTTATACTCCCTAATTACAAAACTGCCGAATCCACGAATTTCAATTCTATTATTATCTATCAGGGCATTAGTTAGACCATCAAAAATTATCTTGATAATCTCATTTGCTTTTTTCTTGGTAATATTGGCCTTAATACTCAGTTGCTTTGCCAAATCAGATTTATTCATAAAATCTCCCTTTAAGAAAAGCTTCCCAGAAAAAGTCCATTATTGTCAGCAGACGCTTTCTCAATAGACCCTTTCCTTGCGTAGATGCTTTAATTTTATAATAAGTAATAGATTTAAAGTCAAGAGGTTTTTATTTTTTGTTCTTATTAAAAGATTTGCCTTTCAATCTTTTTTCCGGTATCCTTGTAACGGTTCACGGATTCCAGTTAACAGGGATCAGGGAAAAAAAGCATGCCTGATCGCTGACAACTGGCAACCTACAACTGAGAAAGGGCTGAAAGCTTACCTATAAGGAGGTTTAAAAAAATGGGTTGGATTAATAGCAGGAACTTTAAATGTTTTGTAATAACCCTCACATTACTCCTTTTGCCTGTATTAATCTTCTCTGGCACAAGCAAAAAAAAGACTGAAGTAAGAGTGAGAATGGGATACCTTCAAGGTGATTTGCATCAGTTAGCGGCTTTTGTCGCTTTAGAAAGGGGTCTTTTCAAAAAAGAGGGTATTGATATTGAAATTGGGGGGATCTTTAAGGCCGGCCCGGAGGAGATGAGCGCATTCGCTGCAGGCAGTTTAGACATTGGTTATGTAGGTGTAGCCCCTGCGACAACAGCCGTAGCCAATAAGACAGCCAATGTAAGGGTTTTGGCTCAGGCCAATAAAGAAGGGTCGGCAGTGGTAGTAAGTAAGGCATCTAATATTAAGAGCATCAATGACCTCCGAACAAAGACCATTGCCATTCCAGGCCACTCCACTGTCCAGGATTTTCTCTTAAAAAAGGCATTGATCAGGAATGGTATAGGATTGAAGGAAGTGAAGATCATAGTGGTTAAACCCCCGGAGATGATATGGGCATTGAAAGCAGGAGATATTGATGCCTTTATTGCCTGGGAGCCCCATGCGGCTAAGGCCGTTACAAAAGGGATAGGGAGAATACTCGTGACTTCTCATGATATCTGGGAGAACCACCCCTGCTGTGTATTGGTAGCTGACTTCAAATTCATGGAGAAACATCCTGAAGCAATAAGAAAGATAATTAAAGCCCATGTAGATGCTACAAATTACATAAAAAGCCACCCTGATGAGGCAGTCAAGATAGGGGTAAAATATACCGGAATGGATGAAGCCACGGTCAGGCGGGCGATGAAGAATATAGTGTTTGATTATCAACCCAGCGTAGAAGGTCAGATAGAGTATGTGGATTTTTTGAATAGACTGGGTTATATAAAGATCGAAGATCCAAAGGCCTTTACAGATATATTCATAGATTCAGGTATTCTTAAGGAGATTTTACAGAGATGAGGCAGAGATGAGGCTTTCAAGATATATATTATTGATTAGCCTGATAGTTATCTGGCAGCTTCTTTCTTACTTTGGTGTCATTCCAAAGTATAAAGTCCCATCTCCAGTAGATGTACTTTTGGGAATTAGAGATCTTTTTATAGTGGGGTTGCCGCCAGGGTACAGACTTATGCAGCACATACTGGAAAGTCTAAATCGTGTGTTCTGGGGTTTTTTATTTGCAGCAATAATAGGGATACCCCTCGGCATAGTTATGGGATGGTCGAAACTACTCAAAGGGATGGTAGATCCTATAATAGAGATGTTAAGGCCTGTCCCACCGCTCGCATGGATTCCGATTTCCGTACTGTGGTTTGGGATTGGTATAAAATCGGCAGTCTTTATCATATTTTTAGGGGCATTCTTCCCGATTTTATTGAGCGCCATGGCTGGAGTAGTATCTGTGGATGTTGTGCTGATTGAGGCATCCCGTAGTTTAGGGGCAAAAGGGAAGGAAGTTCTCTTGAAGGTTTTGGCGCCAGGTGCTATGCCTTCAATCTTAACAGGACTCAGGATTGGATTGGGCATTGGATGGATGACATTAGTAGCTGCTGAATTCACAGGGGTTAAGACAGGCTATGGGCTGGGCTACATGATTATGACAGCGCGGGACATCCAACGACCTGATGAGATACTGGCTGGGATGACGATAATAGGATTGTTGGGGTACCTGATGGACAGGATACTGAGATTGGTAGAAGCAAGGGTTCTTAGATGGAGATAGAATATCCTGTGTCACTGTTTTTTGGCGGCTGTGACAACCTTTTCGCTGATATGGGCCGGCGCTTCCTCATAATGAGAGAACTCTATGGTAAACGTTCCTCTATCTCCTGTCATTGAACTCAAATCAGGGGCATACGTTAAGACCTCAGCCATGGGAACATGGGCTCTTATTATCTGACTATTGGCTGCTCCTTCTACACCTAAGACCTTGCCTCTCCTGCTGTTTAAGTCTCCAATAATATCGCCCATGTTTTCATCCGGAACGATAATATTCATGCTCATAATAGGTTCCAACAGAACCGGACCTGCTTCCAGGGTTGCTTTCTTAAATGCCATGGAACCGGCTATCTTAAATGCCATCTCAGACGAGTCCACAGTATGGAAAGATCCAAAGACCAATGAGGCTTTAACATCTACTACCGGGCATCCTGCCAGTACACCTTCATTCATGGTCTCAATAATTCCCTTCTCTACTGCAGGGATATACTGTCTGGGGATTACGCCCCCCGCTATCTTATCAGCGAATTCAAAACCTGCTCCTCTGGGCATGGGTTCCACCTCTAACCATGCATCTCCATACTGTCCTCTCCCTCCTGACTGTTTCTTGTATTTTCCCTGGACCTTTGCTTTTCCACGGATTGTCTCTTTATAAGGGACTTTAGGCGATTTTAACCCTACCTCTACGCCGAATTTTCTCTTTAACTTCTCCAAAATAACCTCTAAATGAACCTGTCCCATTCCTGACAGTATGATTTCTTTGGTATGTTCATCTCGATGTATCCTGATGGTGGGGTCCTCCTCTGTAAGCTTATTTAAGGATATAGTAGCCTTTTCTTCATCTCCCTTGGTCTTTGGCTCAATAGCAAAAGATATTATCGGTGGTGGAGGGGTGACTCCTTCAAAGATTATAGGGGCATTTTCATCGCAGAGGCTGTTTCCTGTACTGGTATCTTTAAGTTTTGCTACTGCCACTATCTCGCCAACACCGGCAGAGTCTATTGGTTTTTGACTTTTCCCTTCTATCCGGAATATCTGTCCAATTCTTTCTTTTACTTTCCTGGAAGAATTGTATGCCGTTGAATCAGAGTTCAGAGTACCGGAATAGATGCGAAATAATGTTAATTTTCCTGTATACGGGTCAGCTATTGTTTTGAAAACCAGGGCAGAGAAGGGTTCATCCTCATTGGGCTTGCGAACATCTTCCGCCTTTGTGAGGAAATTTTTGCCTTTGTGGTCCCCCTTTTCCAGTGGGGAAGGGAGACAGTGAACAATCTCATCCATCAGGGGTTGAATTCCAATGTTTTTCAGGGCTGAACCACATATTACAGGGACGAACTTCATATCGAGTGTCCCCTCCTTCAATCCCTGATATATGTCTTCATAGCTCAGACCTTCACCTTCTAAATACTTCTCTAATAACTTGTCTGATGTCTCTGCTATATCTTCTATCATCTTTCCCCTCAGATTCAGAGCCTCCTCACTGAGTTCTTCAGGGATTTCTTCTTCAGTATACTTTCCACTGCCGTCGTTTTCATAAACCAGAGCTTTCATCTTCATCAGATCTACAAGACCTCTAAAGGATTCTTCAGCGCCGATCGGGATATGGGTGATTACAGCTTTCTTCCCAAGGATTTTATTTATATCATCAAGAAGGTTGGAATAAGATGCCCTTTCCCTGTCCATCTTATTTATGAAGATTATCCTGGGAAGCCTGAAGTCGTCACAATACTGCCAGAGCCTTTCAGTCTGTACTTTTATACCTGATATTGCATCAATAACCACTACCGCCCCATCTGCCACATATAGAGAGTTTTTGGCGTCGTTGCTAAAATTTGTATCTCCAGGGGTGTCTATTATATTTACGTTGTGTTTTTCCCAATCAAAATGGTGCAGGGATGAGCTGATAGTAATTTTCCTCTTTATCTCTTCAGGTTCGTAATCCATTGTCGAGCTTCCATTATCAACCCTTCCCATACGGTCAGTCATTTTTGCATTGAAAAGCATTGCTTCTGCCAGGGAAGTTTTACCGGCTCCACCGTGGGCTACGATACCTATATTCCTAAGTTTATGCACCTCGAGCTTTTTCATGAAATCTCCTTTGCAAGACAATGGATGTCGACTTTTTTAAAGAGGTCATTTTATTTTACTTTGTTTTTAAAAGTCAAGATAAAATGTCCTGATTTTCTTATTAGTTCACACTGAAAAATTCCCTTTTCCGCTCTCTGGTTCAGGTTTTTTGACCCATCTATGATCGTAA